>NZ_JBNDHZ010000005.1:0-109422 GCF_056755355.1 Luteibacter sp. HAY1-4A | reverse complement strand
ACCCCAACCCGTCGTCGACGGGCGTGTCATTTTCCTGGCTGCGTTCCGATGCCACTTTTGCGGGTACGGTCTTCAACTACAAAAACGGGTTTATTTTTTATCCCAAGGACGCCGGTGCAGCAGGATCTGGCGTCATCAATGTCCTCTGCGTATTTCCCCACGACGCCGACACGAACTTCCGTGAGTCGAACGGCTGCGGGGAGCATGCGAGTGGGGGCGAGGGCAGCCGTCCTTGTGACCAGCAAGGCATAGCCACCGGCAGCGGATGGATCACTCACTTCAATGCGCTGTCGGGTTGGACCAAATATATTGGGCAATGCGGATGGAACGTACGTGCCGGGGCACCATCCACGGCAGCCTATTTCAGGGCTTTCATCGATGGCAGAAGGCTAATGTCGCCTGCCGACTGGTACACCCAGAACGAGGTTCGAATGGCCAGTTGGGCACAGAACGCAGTCGTCCCGATTCGTGCCTTCTTCTATCTCAGCGGCGACTCCAGCGCCCGCGACAAAGCAAAGGATGACCAGCGCCGCTACAAGGCAGCCTTTAACCAGTTCGCCCCGGTCATTCAACTCACCTTTCCCTCGTCCCCTGCAGGAACTGCCACGTTTGCGTATAACGAAACGGAACAAGCAGTACCCGATCCGGGTGGGTCGGATCCGGGCACTGGCATCGATCCGGACCAAACCCTGGTCGACTTTGACGAAATGCCTGAGCAGTCCGGCGTAACCAAAATAACGTATACCAACGGTTCTCCATTCGCCGAGGGCGCTTCCATGTCTATTGCGAGATCGGCGCAAACCGGTATGCACCTGCAGACATCCGCGCCGCTGATCATCAGTGCTTCACCCGGAAAAACCTATCGGGAAATAGATGTCCGCGTATCCAGTGAAGTCTATGAACCTTATCTCGCGGTCACCTTTTTTTGTTCAGGGGGGACCGTTCCAGGCGGTGTCTATGAAAATGGCTACTATGCATTCGCTTGCGGATCTAGAGGAACTTTCTCGAAGATATCTTTCGATAACCACTCAAAGCTCGTCAGGTTCGACGATGTCCTGTTCAGGCCATAGCGTCTGCGGGTTGCGATCGTGCGGCGGGAACCAGTTCGAGTGAGAGCGCGCAGCTTCACGGCGTTCCGACGACGTGTGCGGTCAGGAAGTCGATGAAGGCGCGAACGCGGCGCGGCACGAACCGGCTATGTGGATAAAGGAGGTTGTACGGCCGGGAGCGGCCGCCGAGATCGGCCAGTACTTCGACCAGCGAGCCATCCTCGAGATCCTTCCGCACCACGAAACGGTAGGCCTGGAACAGGCCCGCGCCGGCTCGCGCCAGCGTGACGCCGCCCAGCACGTCTTCCGAAACCGTGTAGCTGCTCTCTGCCTCGAACTCCACGTCCGTGCCGTCCTGGCGGAAGAGCCAGGGAATGCGTCGGCCACTGCTCGGAAGATCGAACTGGATGCACTCGTGCCCGGCCAGGTCCGCGAGTGTGCGCGGCGTTCCGTGCGTGGCGAGGTACACGGGAGAAGCGACCACTACAAGAGGGCTGTCTTCGAGGTGCCGTCCGATCAACGACGAATCGAGCGGCGCGCGAACGCGGATTGCGAGGTCGAAGGCCTCGTCGGCGAAGCCGATGTTGCGATTGCTGATGTGCAGGTCGAGACGGATGCCGGGATGTTCGCGGTGGAAGGCCGGCAGGGCGGGTAGAAGGCGGTAGTGCGCGTACGTCGTCGGTGCGCTGATCCTGAGCCGGCCCGACAGCTGCGCCTCCTGTCCGCTGGCCATGCGCTCCGCATCGGCGAACTGCGACAAGGCCTGCCGGCACTGTTCCATGTAGACGCGCCCGGCGTCGGTAAGGCGGATCTGGCGCGTGCTGCGCACGAACAGGCGCACGCCGAGACGAGCTTCCAGCCGGGCCACCGACCGGCTTACCGCGGCCGGCGTCACGCCGGCGGCCGTGGCGGCGGCGGTGAAGCCGCCCAGTTCTCCGGCGAGGCAGAAGAGCTCGATGCTGCCGAGCATGAGGTCGTCGAATTGGCGGTGCATGCTTTACACCATGTAATGGGTAATTTGCTCCGGATCATATTTATCAGCAGGCGGCGCATCAATAGATTGTGTGGCAAGCCCGGCCACCGAGCCGGCATCCATCCATCATCCGGAGCACACCATGAGCACCCGTAACACCGTCATCGTCACCGGCGCCTCCAGCGGCCTCGGCTTCGCCATCGCCAAGGCGTTCCTCGACCTCGGCTACAACGTGGTCGGCAATGGCCGCAGCCAGGCCCGCCTCGACGAGGCCGCCAAGGCCCTCGGCAACAGCGACCGCTTCCTCACGGTCGCCGGCGACATCGCGCTGCCCGAAACCTCCGAGCGGCTGTTCGACCACGCCATCGAAGCGTTCGGCCAGGTGGACGTGCTGGTCAACAATGCCGGCATCTTCATCGCCAAGCCCTTCACCGACTACACCGTGCAGGACATCGACGCGATGATCGACACGAACCTGCGCGGCGTGGTCTATCCGTCGCAGGTCGCCGCGCGGCATATGACGGCGCGCAAGTCGGGCCACATCGTCAACATCACCGCGAACATCGGCCTTCACCCGGACCGCAACGTAACGGCCGCGATGGCGGTGCTGATCAAGGGCGGACTGAACGACATGACCCGCGCGCTCGCCCTCGAGCTTTCCCCGTACAACGTCCGGGTGAGTGCCGTAGCCCCGGGTATCATCGAAACGCCGATGCATTCACCGGAAACCCATGAGTTCCTCAGCGGTTTGAATCCGATGAACCGGCTGGGTCGCCCGGAAGACATCGCGGAAGCGGTGGTCTACCTGGTGCGCAGTTCCTTCACCAACGGTGTCGTGCTGCCGGTCGACGGCGGTGCGAGCACCGGCCGCTGGTAACGCCGCCATGCCCTTCGTCAACGTTCGCATCACTCGTGAAGGCAACACACCTGCGCAGAAGGCGCAGGTGATTGCCGAGATCACCGAAACACTGGAACGCGTACTCGGGAAATCGCCGGAAGTAACTCATGTGGTGATCGAGGAGGTCGCCATGGAGGACTGGGGCTATCGCGGAGTGCCGACATCGCAGTTGCGGGGTCCCGACCCGGGGCCCATAGACGGCGGCAAGCGTTGAGGTAGGCCGTTTCGGCAAGCTCGCGCGTCCTGTACGGTTTCTTCACGCGCCAAGGTCGATGTGTGTGGGATGCGCGCCCAGCTTGCCGGAACGTTGCTCTTCTTCTGTGCCCTCGCTTCGGCGGGGGCACAGGAGGTCATGGCGCCAGGCGCCGCGCAGGTGATCGGTTTCGACGGGCTTCCTAGTGGAAGCATCGTCACGCCATTCAAGGATCCCGGCGGGCTATTCACGATCGCCGCCTCGAAACGCGGTCCGTTCCTTTACGGCGAACGGGCCGAGGCCGGCATGCGTCCGCTCTCGGGGCGCTATCTCGCCATCCGTCCGGGCGTGGGCAAGAGCGCGAACCTCACCAGCATCGTCCTGGCACCCGGCATTCACGGTAGCGACGCATCGTTCGACTACTGGATCCAGACCCCGGGCGAGCAGGCCGTGCAGCTCGGCTGCGTTTTCAGCAATGGCCCCGAAACCGCTTCGTGGTCGGGCGCCACGGTGCACGCCGGTAACTACAGCTGCCACGCACCCCCAGGCGCGACGGTCCGCGAGATACACCTAAGCACCACCTTCGAAGGCGGCATCCTGCGCATCGACAACCTGGTCGTCCACATGGGTAGTGCGTTGGCCAAGGATTGATCGTCAGGCGTGCTTATCGCGTAGATCGCTTGACTGTAGGAGCCGCTACAGCGGCGCGGAAATCCTGCGACACCGCCGCCAGATCCCCTCGCCGCTGTAGCGGCTCCTACAGGGGTACGTCATTTTGTGATGGGGAGTTCCAGGTAGGTACCGTTCTGGCCGTCGCGCAGCACGCGTTGCGTTGCCTTGCGGTAATCGCCCGGCTTCGCATTGAAGATGTTCGGTACGAACGTCTGCGGGTTGCGGTCGTAGAGCGGGAACCAGCTGGATTGGATCTGCACCATCACGCGGTGGCCGGGCTGGAACACGTGGTTCACCGTCGGCAGCGGAAAGCGGTATTCCAGCGGCTTGTCCGGCGCGAGTGCCTTGGGCGTGTCATAGCCTTCGCGGTAGCGGCCGCGGAAAATCTCCATGGCGATGGGTAACTGGTAGCCGCCCATCGAAGGTTGTTGTTCGACTTCGTCGGGATACACGTCGATCAGCTTCACCACCCAGTCGCTGTCCGTGCCACTGGTGGAGGCGAGCAGGTGCACCAGCGGTTCGCCGGCAACGCCCATCGGGCGGTCGAGCACCGGCGAAACGTAGGTAAGCACATCGGTACGCGTGGCGAACTGGCGTTGGTCGTCCACCAGCCATTCCGGCCAGCTGTCTACCTGGTCGGGTACGCCATGCGACCACGGCTGGATGGGGCGAATTCGATACGGCACCGGCTTGGCCGGGTCGGACACGTATTCGTCCGCGCCAGGCGAAGGCACGGTTTCGCCCAGAACGCCGTCGGCTTCCACGTACCAGCGCTGCGTGGCCGGTGCGCAGCCCTGCCGGCAACTGGACGGCCAGCTGTCGAGCTTCCGCCATACGTTCTGCCCGGTGACGAAGGCATTCACGGGGGCGATATCCGCATGCGGCGCATCGTCCTTCAGGTACTGCGCCAGGAACGGGCGGAGGATCTCCTGCCGGAACGTCGTGCCTGTATCGCTGCCCAGGCGGACGGCGCCGATCGTGTCCCCATTTTCCCAGGTCTTGGCGTGGCGCCACGGGCCGATGACCAGCCAGAGTTTCTTGTGCTCCGGGTCTCGCGGCGCGAGGGCGCGGTACACGGCCATGTCGCCGTAGTTGTCTTCCTGGTCCCACAGGCTGTGCACCAGCATGGTGGGCACCGTCATGGGTTCCTTCGCGGCGACGCGGTCCAGTGCCTGTTCCGACCAGAAGCTGTCGTAGGCGGGATGGGCCAGCAGCTTCTGCCAGAAGCCGAGCGCTTCCATGCCATAGGCGCGGCCGACGTCGCCGGCGGAGCCGTAGTGGAGATAAAGGTCGTAATCGTCGCGATACCCGCTGGTCCAGCCGATGTCGCTGCCGCGCGAGTTCACCATGCCGTAGATGTACGGGATCATCTGCTGGCGGAACGCGCCACGATGGAACCAGTCGTCGCCCATCCATCCGTCGATCATGGGATTGATGGGTACGGCGACCTTCAGGGCCGGATGTGGGCGAATGGTGGCGATCATCGCCTCGAAGCCATCGTAGGAAATGCCGATGATGCCGACTTTCCCGTTGGACTCCGGCACGTGCTTCACCAGCCAGTCGATGGTGTCATAGATATCGGAGGATTCATCCACGGCGGTGGGATTGCCATGGCCGATCGGCGGCCGGTTCATCACGAAGTCGCCTTCGGAACCGTGCTTGCCACGGATGTCCTGGATGACCCGGATGTACCCGTCCTGCACTACGACGTCCGCGGGATTGTCGTAGCCGCGCAAGGTCGGGCCCAGGTGCGGGCTGTCACCACGGTGGCCCATGCCGTCGGCGCCGTAAGGCGTACGGGTGAGGAGCATCCCGGCGTGCTTGGCACCCTTAGGTACGAGGATCACGGTATGCAGCTTCACGCCGTCGCGCATGGGAATGTCGACGGTACGTCGTTCGAAGTCGAAGCCGTGATTCGTCGGCGCGAAATGTGCCGGGATCTCGGTCGGAAGGTCTTTATAGGTACGTTCGCCCCCAGCCGCCGGAGTCGCGAGGACCCCGGCGGCGAGCGCGGCGAAACCGATTCGCAGCAGTGCGTGCATGACGTCTCCGTCAGAAATCGTACGTGACGCCGAGGCGCGCGTAACGAGGCGTGGTGTAGCTGTTGACCTGTCCATAACCGTCGTTCACGGAACCGCTGCTGCCGGACACGGGATTGGTCGACTCCGCCCGCTGCTGGTTCAGCAGGTTGAATACCGACACGTTGAAGGCCAGCTTGCGATCGGCCCAGAGCGGACGGTACTCGACATTCACGTCGAGCAGCTCTTCCCACGGCTGGCGGCCCTTCGCGCCGTACGCCGAGGGTTCGCCGAAGCAGAAGTGGTAGTAGCTGCCGTAGCCGGACGGGTCGCTCTCGTCGGCGCCGTAGCGGCCAAGGCAGGACTTGGGCAAGCCCGACTGAATCGTGAGGTTGGCCGACACCATCCATTCGGGAGCGATCTGGTAGGAGCCGTACAGCTTCAGCTGGTGCTTGCGGTCGTTGGCGAGGTAGCCGTTGGCGTAATCCATCAGCGTGGCGTAATCCCAGTCACGCGACGCCGCGACCGATCCCTGGTTCACGTCGGAGCGCACCTGGCCTTCGGTGTTGCCGTAGCTGCGCGAGAACAGGTAGTCCACCTTGCCCGACCACGTGCCGTCGAACGGGTGCGACAGGTACAGGTCCAGGCCGTAGTAGTTGCGCTTCAGGTGGCTGAAGCCGAAGTCGTCGTTGGTGACCGTGACGTTGTAGTAACCGCCGCCGTCCTTCTTCAACTGGTAGACATTGGCCCGGCCCGGATTGGACAGGTAGCAGCTGCCGATGGTCAGCGCGTCGATGTCGGCACCCTGGGCCTGCGCGGCGCGGCTGATAGCACCGTTGTCGCACACGTCGTCGAGCGCGTTGCGCAGCTTGCGCACCGTGGCCTTGGCGCCCCACACCCAGTTCGCGTTCAACTGCTGGTCCATGCCGAGGATGAACTCGTCCTGGTATTCCGACTTGATGTTCTTGCTGCTGACGGTACGCGGGTCAGGGGCCTGGCCGTATTCACCGTTGGGCGACACGCCGCCGCCGGTCTGGGAGGCGATGTACGTGATGCCGGTGGGCAGGCCGTGCGAGTCGATGCCGGTATAGGTGAAGTACTGGTTCACCGCGAGCGAGCCGGCGGACGTGCGCAGCGCCACCGAAGCAGGCATGGCGAGGAAGTAGCGCCCGGCATTGCCGTACACCTTCATCGAGGAGTCGCCGTTCACGTCCCAGCTGAAGCCCAGGCGCGGCGCCCACTGCGGCTTGGTCAACTTGAGGTACGGCTTGCCTTCGGGGTTGTAGTTCGTGAACTGGTCGTTGCGCAGACCCAGCGACAGCAGCAGGCGGTCGGTAACCTGCCAGTCGTCCATCACGTACTGGGCGCGCTGTTTCACGCGCACGGAGGCCAGCGTGTTGTAGTGGCGGTAGTAGGCGAAATAGCCGTTCTGGCCGCCGGGATAGTCGCCAGGCTTACCCACGAAGGGGTTGTCGCTGATGTTGAGGTTGGGATCCTGCTTGCCGTACCAGAGTTCGTATCCGTCGCCGCCGATGGTGGTGCCGTCGTCGATGTCGTGCGAATCCTGGTTGTCGATGCCGGCGGTGATCGAGTGCGTGCCGATCTTGTAGTTCAGGTCGATGCGGAGGTTGCGGTTCGTGGACTCGTGGTCGGGGTTGTCCACCGTGTCCAGCGTCTGCCCGTTGCTGATCGGCGAACCGCCGTTGAGGGCCGGGTTCTGCTGGTTCACGCCGCCGATGAAGGGGCCGGTGACGCCGGTGAACGGCGGTTCGTTGTAGTACGTGAGCTTCGACTTGCCGTAGAGGGCGGTCAGCGTGAGGTCGTCGGTGATGTAGCTGGTGTACTTGGCGACATACACCATCGCCTTGGTCTTGTACGTGTAGTCGGTGCCGGCGTAGTCGCCGATCGTCTGGTCGTCGTAATCGTAGGCGTACTTGTTGCCGTTGCTACGATGCGTCTGGTTCACGCCGGTCAGCTCGAGGATGTTGCTGTCGTTGATGTTCCAGTCGAGCTTGCCGTACCACTTCGGGTCCTTGTACGTGTACCGCGTGTCGTAGGCATGGTTCACGTCGCCGATGCTGTTGCCCTCGCTGCGCTCCATTTCCACGGCGGCGAAAGCGTAGAGCGTGTCCTTGATCAGCGGGCCGCCCGCATAGGCGCTGATGGTGCTGCTGTGCTCGTGGTTGTCGTCATTGCGCTGGAACGTGGAGCCCGGCGGATTGGGATTGTTGTGCCCGTACTTGATGTTCCGCGCACTGGCCCGGGCGAAGTCGGGTTCCCACAGCACCTGCGCACCGAAGTGCCATTCGTTGGTGCCGCGCTTGCCCACCTGGCTGATCACGCCGCCGTCGGAGCGACCGTACATTGCCGAATAACCACCGCTCAATATTTCCTGCTGGTCCACCGCACCGTAGGGCAGCGTGATGCCGCCGAAGCCGCTGAGCGGGTCAGTCGTGTTCATGCCATTGATGTAGTACGCGTTCTCCGTGACCGACGAGCCGGCGAAGCTCACCAGCGTATTGCCGAAGGCGCCCTTGAAGCCGCGCGCGCCGGGCGAGGCGCCAGGGGCGAGCAGGGCCACGGCCTCGGCCGTGCGTGCCAGCGGAAGGCGGGCCATGTCCTGGGAGGTGATGACGGTGCTGGAGGCCACCGTGGCGACGTCGATCTTGGGCAGGCTCGTCGCGGAGACCGTCACGCCCTCGAGCTGCTGGGCGTCGCCCGTGCCGCCTGCGCCTTCGAACGAGACGTCGGTGGCGGCGCCGACGCGCAGCGTGACGTTGTCGCGGCTGTCGACGACCTGACCGTTGGACTTGAGCGAAACCTTGTAGGTGGCAAGCGGCAGGGATTCGACCGAGTAGCGGCCGCGGGCATCCACCGGCACTTCGCGTACGAGACCGTTGCTGCCCTCGACGAGCACGGTTTCGCCGGCGGTCGCCGGTGCCTGGCCGGCGATGCGGCCGGTGGTGGCCTGGCCGAAGGCCACGCCGGACAGGGAGGCCGCGACGGCGGCGCACAAGAGGGTACGTCGAAAGTTGGGGCGGGAATGCATGGGATGCTCCGGGAAGGCGTGTTGTGTGTGGCGGGAAATTTCTATCGATTGAAAACAGGTGCGACGTTGGCCTTCCTGGCGCGGGTTGTTTCAGGCGTAGGCGATATCGCCCACGGCCTTACGAAGATCGGCGATGGCGCGCGAGCGTTCCGAACGGCGATCGGTAACGAGCACGTCGATGCGGTCCGCGGGACACCAGGCGACGCGGCTGCGTACGCCGATCTTGGAATGGTCGGCCGCGATCACGATGCGTCGCGCGTTCGCGCACATCGCCCTCGCGACCTCGGCTTCTTCCATCTCGAAACTGCTGGCACCGGCCTTCGCGTCGATGCCCACGGGGGACACGATGGCGAGGTGCGGCTGGTAGCGGACGATCTCGGCCACGGTGGCGGCGCCTTGCGTGCATCCGATCTGCGCGTTGAAGCGCCCGCCGAGCAGGTGCACCTCGTTGCCGGGGCGCGCGGCGAAGCGCGCGGCCACGTCGACGGCGTTGGTCACGATGGTGAGCCCGCTGCGCGTGGCGAGCGCCTCGGCCACCAGGTTCATGGTGCTGCCCGCATCCATGAAGATGGTCTGTCCGCTTTCCACCAGCGTGGCGACCTTCTTCGCGATGGCGCGCTTCTCGCGCACGCGGGTGGCGTGGCGCACGTCGATCGGCGGCTCGTCGCCGGTGAGTACGGCACCGCCGTGCACACGCCGGATCTCGCCGCGCTCGGCCAGTTCGACGAGATCGCGCCGGATCGTCTCGCGCGAAACGCCCAGTTCCGTGACGATGCGCTCCACGGAGACCTGGCCGCTGGCGCGGAGGAGGTCGCGGATACGGGAATGTCGTTCTTCATGCCACATGACGTCGTTCCTTGAGGACGTGGAGGAGGAGGCGCATCGCGCCGAGCGCGAGCGCGCCGGCCAGCACCACGCACATCGCGTAGGCGGCCGCTTGCGCGAGGAAGCCGTTTTCGTCCAGGCGCATCACGGTGACGGAGGCGAGGCCGAGGTCGGGCGTCACCAGGAAGATCACGCCGGACAGCGTCACCATGGAGCGCATGAACAGGTAGAAGAAGGTGGAAATGGCGGCCGGTGCCACGAAAGGCAGCACGGCGTCGCGCAGCACGTGGCCGGTGCCTCCGCCGGATACCGCCACCGCATCGTCGAGTGCTTCGGGCACCTGCCGCATGCCGGTCTGCATCGCGAGGAACGCCTGCGCGTGGTAGTGGTAGAGGCTGCAGAACGAGACGATGGCGATCCCGCCGTAGAACCATCCGGACAGGGCGCCGTGATCGAACGCCAGCACGTATCCCAGTCCCAGCACCATGCCCGGTACGGCGGCCGGAAGCGACGCGAGGAATTGCATGGGGCGCGCGACGGCACGCGGCGCGTGGCGCAGGCCGGCGGCCAGCGCGAACACGAGAACCGATCCGACGCAGGCGGCGAGCAGCGACATGCCCAGCGACGTCGCGACGGGCCCATAGCCGTCCGGCATGCCACCCGTGTAGTTCGCCAGCGTGAGCGTGCGGTCGTAAGGCCAGAGCTTCACGACGCTCACGTAGGCCACCGTACCCACCACCGCCACCAGCGGAAGCACGGCGAGGAGACTCAGTGCACCGAGGGCGGTATCGCGTCCCGCGTGCTTCGCGGGCACCAGCATGCGGCCTGGCATGGCGTCGCCGGTGTCCTGGCGACGCCGCGCGATGCGCGCGAGCCACACCGAAAGCAAGGCCGGCGCGAGCAGCACGACCCCCAGCGTCGCACCCATGCCGAAATCCAGCTGGCCCACGACTTCGCTGTAGATCTCCATCGCCAGCACGCGATAGTTTCCGCCGACCACCACCGCGCTGCCGAAGTCGGTGAGCGTTTCGGTGAAGACGAGGAACGCGCCAGCGAGAAGGGCGAAGCGCAGGCGCGGGATCGTCACGTCCAGGAACTGCCGCCACGACGTGGCACCCATCGACGCCGCGGCGTCATAGTGCCGGGCAGGCGTGCGGGCCAGCGCGGCCGACACGATGATGACCACCTGCGGCAGTCCGTACAGCGTATTCGCGATGAGCAGGCCCCAGAACCCATAGATGTCGGTCGTCGCGCCGGTCAGGCGATGGACGAGACCGTTGCGGCCGAGGAGGCACACGAGGCCGAGGCCGAGCACGAGGGAAGGTGCCAGCATCGGCAAGAGCAGTGCGCCGCGGATGAACGCCTTGCCGGGAAGGCGCGAGCGGTGCAGCGCCATCGCCAGCGCGAGGCCGAGGGGGACGCAGCACGCGGTCGTGGCGATGCCGATGGCAAGGCTGCGCAGGGCGGCGCGCGGCAGGCCGGGGTCGTCGAACAATCGCAGGTAATTGCCGAAGGTCAGGGCGCCCTGGGCGTCGGTCACGCTTCGCCACAGCACCGTCGCCAGCGGATGCAGGAAAAACAGGACCAGGCCCAGCGCGGGTAGCGCCAGGAGCCACAGGCCGGATGCACGGGCGCTTACGCTCATGCGCATACCCACGCGCCGCGCAAGGCGTCCACCGACACCGTTTCGCCGCGGGCCAGGGCGCTGTTTCCCCGCAGTTCGGCCAGCAGGCGCCGTCCGCGCCAGGCAAGCGTCACCCGCGCCAGGTTGCCCAGGAAGACGAAATCTTCGACCACGGCTTCGCCGCGCGGATCGCTCTGGACCAGCACGTCCTCGGGGCGCAGGCAGAACTCGTAGGTGGCCTCGCCGCCGGGCGGACGGCGTTCGAGGAAGCCGGGCAGGGTGTCGCGCACGAACGACGTCGGCAGCAGGTTCGCGCGCCCCACGAACTCGGCGACGAAGCGCGAGCGCGGGCGCTCGTACAGGTCGCGCGGTGTGCCCGTCTGTTCGATGCGCCCATGGTTCATGCAGACGATGGTGTCCGCCATGGCCAGCGCTTCTTCCTGGTCGTGCGTGACCATGATGGTGGGAATGCCGAGGGCGCGCTGGAGCAGGCGGATCTCGCTGCGCAACTGTCCGCGAATGGCGGGATCGAGCGCGCTCAGCGGTTCGTCGAGCAACAGCATCGCCGGTTCGGTCGCGAGGGCGCGAGCAAGCGCCACGCGTTGTTGTTGTCCGCCCGAAAGTTCGTCGGGAAAACGGGCACCGAGTCCGCCCAGGCCCACGCGCTCCAGCAGCTCGCTGCAACGGGCGGCGATCTTCGCCGGCGAGTCGCGGCGCAGGCGCATCGGATAACCGACGTTCGCGGCCGCCGTCATGTCCGGAAACAGCGAATACGCCTGGAATACGAGGCCCATGCGCCGCTCGCGGGCGGGAAGGGCGGTGATGTCGCGACCGGCCAGGCTGATGCGGCCGGCGTCGGGTGCGGTCAGTCCGGCAACGATGCGCAGCAGTGTGGTCTTGCCGCAGCCGCTGGGACCGAGCAGGCACACGAACTCGTTCTCGCGCGCGGCGAAGGACACGCGGTCGAGCACCGTGTGCCCGTCCCATGACTTCGCGATGTCGTCGATCCGCAGATGCATTCCCCTGAACTCCCCAAGGCCGCGCTAGCGCGTCAGCCGCTTGTACCTGGCGATGAGCGCCGCGCGTTCCCGCGCAGCCATGGCGAAATCGCGCGCCGGCAGCGTGGCGACGAGATCGACGGGCAGTCCTTCACGTTGTTGTTCCGCGCTCGGCACGCTGCCGGGCGCCGCCACGATTTCCTTGTAGCCGCGATAGAGCGCCGCCGCCTCCGGCGAGGCGGTCCAGTCGAGGAAACGCCGCGCATCTTCGTTGCGCGAGGCGCCCTTCATGAGCGCCGACGCTTCCAGTTCGTACCCCCTCACGCCCTCGGGAATCACCATCGTCACCGGGTAGCCCTGGCGGATCGCCTGCATGGCCGAGAAAGCGAAGGAAATGCCGATGGGGAATTCGCCGATGCGGGCGAGCTTGCATGGCGCCGATCCGGACAGCGTCACCTGGCCCACGTTGCGCGCGATGCCGAGCGTCAGGGCCATGCCGGCCGGATCGCGTCCCGCGTCGGAAAGCGACGAGATGAGCATGTAGCCGGTGCCTGACGACGACGGGTCGGGCATGGCGATCTGCCCGCGGTAAGCAGGCGACGCGAGGTCTTTCCAACTGCGCGGCATCGGCAGGCCCTGGTCCGCCAGCGCTTCGCGGTTCACGCACAAGGCGGCAAGGAAGCCGGTCGGGGCGAACCACCGTGCGTCGCCGTCCCGAAACGCGGCCGGCATACGATCGATATGCGTGCCATGCACGGGCGCGAGTAGGGCGGCGATCCGCGGATCCAGCATGTCGGTGACGGCCATACCCCAGATCGCGTCGTTGCGCGGACGTTGCGACTCGGCGAGCAGCCGTGCGGCCAGGTCGCCGCTGGACAGGCGAAGCACGTGGATGTCGATGTCCGGCAGCGCCTTCTTCGCCGCGTCGAGGTAGGTGGCGATCTCGTCGCTTTCCAGGGCCGAGTACACCGTGACGGTACCTGCACGCGCCGCACCGCCGGCGGCCAGCAGCAGGATCACGCTTGCGATGTATCGATGGGGACGCATACCGTTTCCGGGTCACACCTGGTGTGGCGTTTTGGGTATATTTGCAAACCTGTGGCGTATACGTCCACAGGAATATTTCCGTTTTTGTCATCACCCCGAAACGTGCCGTCGCTAGCCCGCACGCTTTTACGAACCAGGAGCGTCGTTGATGGAATCCTTGTCCGCCGCCGAGCGGAAGCAGTTCGAAGCCTTCGCCACGGGCATCGCCGACAATGCGCGCGCGTTGTCGTTGCCGCGCTTCCGGCGTCCCGTCGACGTCACGCTCAAGGGCGACATGAGCCCCGTCACGGCGGTGGATCGCGGCGTGGAGTCCATGCTGCGCGAGCGCATCGAGCTGGCGTGGCCGGAGCACGGGCTGCTGGGCGAGGAATATGGCGCCACGCGCGTGGACGCGGAATTCGTGTGGTCCATCGATCCCATCGACGGCACGCGCAGCTTCATCTCCGGCTGGCCTCTGTGGGGCACGTTGATCGCGCTGCTCCATCGCGGCCGTCCCGTGCTCGGGGTGCTCGACATGCCCGCGCTCGACGAACGCTGGATCGGCCACGCACGGGCAGGCACGACGATGAACGGCCGGCCGTGCCGTACGAGCGCCTGCGACAACCTCGCGTCGGCAACGATCTACACCACCACGCCCGACATGTTCACGCCCGACGAATGGCAGCGCTTCGACCGCACCAGCCGCGAGGCGTATGCAAGGCGCTTCGGTGGCGACTGCTATGGTTACGGCATGCTGGCATCGGGCCACATCGATGCCGTGATCGAGGCCAACCTCATGCCTTACGACTACCTCGCCATCGCCCCCGTCGTCGAAGCCGCCGGCGGCGTGGTGACGGACTGGGAAGGACGGCCCCTGGGCCTGGACAGCGGCGCGCGCGTCGTCGCGGCGGCCACCCCCGCGCTGCATGCCGCGCTGATCGAATCGCTCGCGAGGGACTGAAGCCGCATGGTGTCCCACGACCGCCGCCGATTCCTCCATGCCGCCGGCACCACCGTGGCGGCATCGCTGGTCGCGCAAGGTTTCCCGGCCGCGATCGCCAAGGCCCTGGCCACACCACCGGACCGCCGCACCGGCACCATCGCCGACGTGGAGCACGTGGTCGTGCTCATGCAGGAAAACCGGTCGTTCGACCATTACTTCGGCAGCCTGCGCGGCGTGCGCGGTTTCGGCGACCCGCGCGTGCTTGAACTCGGCAACGGCGATCCGGTGTGGCGGCAACCGCTCACCGCCACCCATACGAAGTTCTGGAAATCGCGCGGCGTGGGCGACGACGTGGCATGGGTGTATCCCTTCCACCTCGACACGCACGCCTCCGGAGACCACCACGAAGGCACCGACCACGGCTGGAGCAGCGGGCACGGCGCCTGGAACCTCGGCCGCAACGACCGCTGGATCGAGCAGAAGCAGGACGTACTCACCATGGCGTACCTGCGCCGCGACGATGCGGCGTTCCATTACGCGCTGGCGGATGCCTTCACCATCTGCGACGCCTACCACGCTTCCGCGCTCGCCGACACGGCCATCAACCGCATCTACCTGTGGAGCGGCACATCCGATCCCTCAGGCCGCCTGGGCACGAAAGACAACGGGCCCGGCACGGAAGAGCGCCCCGAGACCAACGGCTACACGTGGACGACCTATCCCGAACGGCTGGAAAAGGCGGGCGTCAGCTGGCGCGTTTACCAGGGAGGCACCGGAGAACCCGGTTCCCCCACCGACAACTACACCGACAACTCGCTGGAGTTCTTCGCGCGCTACCAGGTGAAGGAGGGCGCCGAGCCTTCCGGCTCGCTCGTGCGCAACGGTGTTTCCACGCACACCCTGCGTGACCTGCGGAAAGACGTGCTGCGTAACCGCCTTCCTCAGGTGACCTGGATCGTGGCGCCGTACAAGTACAGCGAACACCCGAACGCCTCGCCCGCCGACGGCGCCTATTACATCCGCGAAGTCATCGAAGCGCTCACGGCCAATCCGAAAGTCTGGAGCCGTACGGTGCTGTTCCTCAATTACGACGAGAACGACGGCTTCTTCGACCACGTGGTTCCGCCCGCGCCGCCGCTGGAGAGCGAAGAAGACAGCGAGGGCATGGTTTCACCGGCGCTCGTCGCCAGCTTGGGCGACGAAATCGTCGATCTCGACCGCCATCCACGCATCGTGGCACCCGTCGTGCCTGGAAGCGACCCGGGCGGGTTGCAACCGGTAGGCCTCGGCAACCGCGTTCCCATGATCGTCATCTCTCCCTGGTCGCGAGGCGGATGGGTCTGTTCCGAAACCTTCGACCACACGTCCGTGCTCCGCTTCCTCGAAAAACGCTTCGGCGTCGGGGAGCCGAACATCAGCGCATGGCGCCGTGCCGTCTGCGGCGACCTCACCAGCGCGTTCGATTTTGCGGGCACCAGCGACACCGCCATGCCCAGGCTGGGTGTTCCGGCCGGCTCGGAAGGAAAGGCCCCCATCCTCGTTCCCGCGGAACAGGCGATGCCACGGCAAGAACCCGGCACGCGCCCCGCACGCCCACTTGGCTACGCATGGGCCGTCCGCCATCGGCTGAGCGACGGCGCCAGCCACATCGCCTTCGACAACCAGGGCAAGCTCGGCGCCGCCTTCCTTGTGTACGACGGCCTCCATCGCGAAGCGCCGCCGCGCCGTTACGCAGTGGCGGCGGGCGATCGCTTAGAGGATCGCTGGCAGCTCGCCAAGGCAGGCGACGCGTATGACCGCCGTATCCACGGACCCAACGGTTACTTCTGCGCGCTGCGAGGTTTCGCGGAAGACGCCGTCGAAGCGGACGTGCGCGGCATACCCGGAGTACGGCGCATCGAGGTCGTGCTCTCGCATCGCGGGACACGGGCAACGACGTGCCGCCTCGCGAACGCGTACAGCGATGAACCCGCGCGGATGATCGAGCTGTCCGCGGGCGACAGCATGACGGTGGCGTTCGATCTCACCGCAAGCTCGGGCTGGTTCGACGTCGCCATCACGGTTCCGGCCACGCCCCGGTATTTGAGGCGTTACGCAGGGCATCACGAAGACGGGCACGCTGCCACGAGCGATCCGGGGCCTAAGGGCTGACCGCATACAGTAGGACGTTGCGGGAGCCGGGTATGCCGGCGATCCCGCGGCAGCGGGCACTCTCGCGAGACCCTATCGCCGCTGGAGCGGCTCCCACAGGGCCCGTGGGGACCGCTCGGACGGCTATACTCACGAGCCAGCCCCACAGAATTGCCCCCCACGTGACCAGCGAACTGTCCTCCATCATCGATTTCATCCGCTATGGCGCCAGCCGCTTCTCGGCCGCCGGACTCACTTTCGGGCATAGCCACGACAATCCGATCGACGAGGCCACCCATCTGGTCCTGGCCGCGCTGCACCTGCCGCCCGACCTGCCTCCCGCCTATGGCGCCGGCAAGCTCGTGGCCGCCGAGCGCGAGGCCGTGCTGGCCCTGATCGAGCGGCGCGTCACCGAGCGTGTGCCGGTGGCCTACCTCGTGGGCGAAACCTGGTTCGCCGGCCTCAAGTTCAAGAGCGACCGCCGCGCCCTCGTGCCCCGGTCGCCCATCGCCGAGCTCATCGAAAGCCGCTTCACGCCCTGGCTGGACGACCGCCACGTGGAGCGCGCGCTCGACCTCTGCACCGGTTCGGGCTGCATCGGCATCGCCATGGCCGAGTACAACCCCGACTGGCAGGTCGACCTCGTCGACGTCAGCGACGACGCGTTGTCCCTCGCCAACGAGAACATCGTGTACCAGCACGTGGAAGGCCGCGTGCGCGCGATCAAGTCCGACTTGTTCGCCGGGCTGGAAGGCGAGGTATACGACCTCATCGTGTCCAACCCGCCGTACGTCACCAACGACGAATACGCCGCCATGCCGGCCGAATACAGCCACGAACCCGTCCTCGGCCTGACCTCCGGGGACGATGGACTGGACATCACGTTGCGCATCCTCGACGAGGCGGCCCACCACCTCAGCGACGACGGCCTGCTCATCGTGGAAGTGGGCGACAGCGAACACGCGCTCGTGGAACTCCTTCCGCGCTTGCCCTTCGTCTGGCTGGAGTTCAAGGTCGGGCCCATGGGCATTTTCGCGCTCGAAAGGCGCGACCTCGTCGAGCATGCCGCGGAGATCGCCGCGGTGCGCGCCGCAAGAAACTGACCTTCGGAAAATTCGTGTCCTCCAATACGTTCGGCAAGCTCCTCTCCGTCACCACCTTCGGCGAAAGCCACGGCCCGGCGATCGGATGCGTGGTGGACGGTTGTCCGCCCGGTCTTCCGCTCGATGCCGCCGAATTCCGTGCCGACCTCGAGCGCCGGGCCACCGGCCGGTCTCGCCATACCTCGCAGCGCCGCGAGGCGGACGAGGTGGAAATCCTCTCCGGCGTGTACGAGGGAGTGACCACGGGCACGCCGATCGCGCTGCTCATCCGCAACACCGATGCCCGGTCCAAGGATTACGGCAACATCCTCGATACCTTCCGCCCCGGGCACGCCGACTACACCTACTGGCAGAAGTACGGCGTGCGCGATCCGCGGGGCGGTGGACGCTCCTCGGCGCGTGAAACCACCATGCGCGTCGCCGCCGGTGTCATCGCCAAGAAGTGGCTCGCGCAGCGCTACGGCGTGACCGTCCGCGGCCACGTGGCGCAGATCGGAGAGATCGTGCCGCGCGGCTTCGACGCCTCGGTCGTGGAAACGAACCCTTTCTTCTGGCCGCACGAGGCCCAGGTCGCCGAACTCGAGTCGTACATGGATGCCCTGCGCAAGTCCGGCGACTCCGTGGGCGCGAAAGTCACCGTCGTGGCCGACGGTGTGCCGGCAGGGTGGGGCGAGCCCATCTACGGCAAGCTGGACGGCGAACTGGCAGCCGCCATGATGTCCATCAACGCCGTGAAGGGCGTGGAGATCGGCGACGGTTTCGCCGCCGTCGCCCAGCGCGGCACACAGCATCGCGACGAGATGACCGCCTCGGGATTCCTGTCCAACCACGCCGGCGGCATCCTGGGTGGTATCGCCTCGGGCCAGCCCGTGGTGGTGTCGATGGCGTTCAAGCCCACCTCCAGCATCCTCGTTCCCGGCCGCAGCATCGATCGGGCAGGCGAGCCCACCGAAGTGGTGACCAAGGGCCGCCACGACCCCTGCGTCGGCATCCGTGCCGTGCCCATCGCCGAGGCGATGATGGCTCTCGTACTGATGGATCAGGCGTTGCGTCACCGCGCGCAGTGCGGGGACGTGGGCGTGGTGCCGCCGCGGATCCCGGGTACCTTCGAAGGCTGAAGACCATGAGCAAGCCGAAGGTCTGGGTTTCCCGTCCGTTCTTCCCGGACATCGTCGACCGGCTGCGTCCTTATTTCGAGGTACGGGCCGAGGCGGAGGAGCGCACCTTCACGCCCGCCGATCGCGCCGCCCGTCTGGCGGACGCCGACGCCGCGATCGTGGGCCTTACCGAGCGGATCGATGCGGAAGCGATTGCCGGCGCGCCGCGCCTGCGCTTCGTGGCCAACCTGGGCGTGGGCTATAACAACCTCGATCTCGATGCGCTGACCTCCGCGGGCATCGGTGCCTCGAACACCCCCGACGTGCTCAGCGAAACCGTCGCGGATTACGCCTGGGCGTTGCTGCTCGCAGCGGCCCGCCGCGTGGGCGAAGCCGAACGCTGGCTGCGCCAAGGCCAGTGGCAGGGTTTCCGCTTCGAGGGCTGGCTGGGTGCCGACGTGCACGGCAAGACGCTCGGCATCCTCGGCATGGGCCGCATCGGCCAGGCCATCGCGCGCCGCGCCGCGGGGTTCCGTTCCCGCGTGATCTACCACAACCGTTCGCGGCTGGAACCCGGCGTCGAACACGAGTGCGGCGCCACCTACGTGGACAAGGCCACCCTGCTCGCGGAGTCCGACCACCTCGTGCTGGTGCTGCCGTTCACGCCGCAGACCCGACACGCCATCGGTGCGGCGGAACTGGCGGCGATGAAGCCGACGGCCACCCTCGTGAACATTGCGAGGGGCGGCATCGTCGACGACGCGGCCCTTGCCAGGGCGCTGGCGAACGGCGTCATCGCCTCCGCGGCGCTCGACGTGTTCGAAGGGGAGCCGGCCGTGCACCCCGGCCTGCTGCAACTCGAAAATATCGTGCTGAGTCCGCACATCGCCAGCGCAAGCCGCGACACACGTCGCGATATGGCGGCGCTGGCTGTGGACAATGTGCTGGCGGCGTTCGGGCATGGTCCTCACGCCGGCCGGCCACCCTCGATCCTCAATCCGGGTGTGCTGGCCGACGCCAGCCGACCTGTTTTCCCCAACGCCTGACGAAGCGAAACATGAGCAAGAAGACGAGTTACAAGGTAGCCATGGTGGGTGCGACCGGCGCGGTCGGCGAAACCCTCCTGTCGATCCTCGCCGAACGGGATTTCCCGGTCAGCGAACTGGTGCCCCTGGCGAGCGAACGCTCGGCGGGCGGTACGATCGACTTCAACGGAAAACCTTACGTCGTCCAGGACCTCGCCAAATACGACTTCGACGGCGTCGACATCGCCTTCTTTTCCGCGGGCGGTTCGGTGAGCCGTGAGCACGCGCCCCGGGCGGCCGCGGCGGGCGCGGTGGTCATCGACAACACCTCGGAATTCCGCTACCAGGACGACATTCCCCTGGTCGTTTCCGAGGTGAATCCGCATGCGATCGCCGACTACACCGTGCGCGGCATCATCGCCAACCCGAACTGCTCCACGATGCAGATGCTCGTGGCGCTGGCGCCGATCCATCGCGAGGTCTGCATCGAGCGCATCAATGTCGCCACCTACCAGTCCGTGTCGGGCGCGGGGCGCAGCGGCATGGAGGAGTTGGGCAAGCAGACGGCGCAGATGCTGAACTTCCAGGAAGTCGAGACCGCCAAGTTCCCGAAGCAGATCGCGTTCAACGTGATCCCGCACATCGACGACTTCCAGGCGAACGGCTACACCAAGGAAGAAATGAAGATGGTCTGGGAGACCCGGAAGATCCTCGAGGATCCTTCCATCCAGGTGAATCCCACGGCGGTCCGCGTGCCCGTGTTCTACGGCCACGCCGAGGCGGTGCACATCGAAACCCGTGACAAGATCACCGCCGAGCGCGCGCGCGAACTCCTCGAGGAGGCGCCGGGTGTGGTGGTGCAGGACGAGCGCAAGGCGGGCGGATATCCCACGCCGGTGGGCGACGCGGCCGGCAAGGACCCGGTGTTCGTGGGCCGTATCCGCGAGGACATCTCGCACGAGCGTGGCCTCGACCTGTGGATCGTGGCCGACAACATCCGCAAGGGCGCCGCGCTCAACGCGGTGCAGATCGCCGAGATCCTGGTCGAGGACTACCTCTGATGCTTTCCCGAGCCGCTGCCGCCTGCCTTCTCCTTGCCTGCGCCCCGCTGGCGTCGGCGGGCGAGCGGCCACAGGCGGCTTCGGCCCCGGCGGCCCAGGCCGCCGAGCGGGCGAGGCTGGAAAAACTCCGCGGCCGGGAAAAGCACGAAGACGCCCAGGTGGAGCAGCTCAGGAAGCGGGTGGACTCGCTCGAATCCAATTCGCAGGCCACCAGCCGCGAAATCGAGGAGCGGGACCGGAAGATCGCGGAGCTGCGCCGCCAGCTGGAAGCCAGCCAGGGGAAGTAGGGGCACTGCATGGGAAGCGTGTACGAGTCTCGCGAACGACTTAACGTTGTCGCGTAACTAGCCGTACCCGCTATTGTTAGTTGTTGCTGGGGTGCACTACAGTGGCGCCTTCGCGGCTGGACGCCCGAAAGAGGCGCGCCGTCGGCATGGGTTTTGTTCGGGGGAAAGTGATGAACCGTACGTTGAAGCTTTCGATCATGCTGGCGCTGGTCTCCTGGGGCAGCCAGTCGCTGGCCCAGAACCTGGGGCCGGTGCAGCTCCATTCCACGATGGACCAGCCGCTGGTGGCGGAAATTCCGCTGAGCGGCGTGTCGGGCAACCTCGACAATGTCCATGTCGCGCTCGCTTCGGAGGAGGCATTCACCCGTGCCGGGCTCAATCGCGCGGGCTTGCCGGTGCCGTTGAGCTTCGCGGTGGCCAAGAATGCCGCCGGCGCACCGGTGATACGCGTCACCAGCGCCGCCCCGGTTCGCGACACCTACCTCGACTTCCTCGTGGAAGTGTCGTCGGGTGGAAACAAGGTCGTACGCGAAGTCACCATGCTGCTCGATCCGCCGGGTACACCGCTGAACGCGGCCGCCGCTTCGGCAGCGCCTGCCGCTGCACCCGCCCCGGCGCCTTCGCGCACCGCCGAGGTGCCGGCACGCGTACCGACGCAGGCGGCGTCCCGGCCTTCGCGCACCCAGCCGGCCGCACGGCCCGCCGCGGCGACGGCCGGCGGCACCTACGGCCCGGTGCAGCGTGGCCAGACGCTTTCCTCCATCGCCCGCGACCATGCGGGCGGCGCGGACATGAACCAGATGCTCGTGGCGCTGCAGAAGGCCAATCCGGACGCCTTCTACCGCGACAACATGAATGCGCTGAAGACGGGTGCGATCCTTCGCATTCCTTCCGCCGACGAGGTGCAGGCCCAGTCCAGTACCGACGCGCTCGCCGAGGTGCGGCGCCAGAATGAAAGCTGGCGCGCGGGTACCGCCCGCGCACCCTCGGTCGTCGCCGATGCGGCGTCCACCAGCGCCGGGCAGGGTGAAGCGAAACCCGCACAGTCCGCCAGCGATCGTCTCGCCATCGTGCCCTCGAAGGAGGGCGGCGACGCCGCTTCCACACGCGCCGGCAGCAAGGGCGGCACGGGGAGCGCGCAGGTCGCGGGACTGCGCCAGGAACTGGCCACCTCGCAGGAAAGTGTCGCCTCGCTCAAGCAGCAGGGCGACGAACTGAAGTCGCGCATCGGCGAGCTCGAAGAGATCAACTCGAAGAACCAGCGCCTGCTCAGCCTCAAGGATTCCGAAATAGCCGAACTCCAGCGGAAGCTGGCGGAAGCGCAGAAGAATGGCGGCACGGCCGCCGCGTCGAACGCTCCAGCGGCAGCACCGGCCACCCCTGCGGCGCCCGCCGCGCCGGTGGCGAGCGCTCCCGCCAAGGCGGGCACGGCCGCTTCCGCGTCGACGGCCACCGCCGCTTCGACCCAGGCACCGGCCGCGGCAGCGACGGTGGCCACCGCGCCCTTGAAGGAGCCCGGTGCGGCCGCCGTACCGCCGCCCGCGGCCAAGCCGGCGGCGAAGCCCGCCGCCGTGGCGCCCACGCCGGTCGTCGAGGAAGATCCCTGGTACATGCAGCCGTGGGCCTGGGGCGGTGGCGCGATCGTCATCCTGCTCCTGCTCGTCGCCGCCGTGTTCGGCCGCAAGAAGCCCAAGGCGGCGCCCGCCGTCGCCTCGGGCTCGCTCGCCGATCGCTTCGGCGAAGAGCCCTCGTTCGACTTCGGCGAGCACGGCCAGGTAATGGATCAGGACCAGCGTGAGATCCTCGACGCGCTGGCCGAGCATCCCGACGACATCGGCCTGCACCTCGAACTGGTGAGCCTCTATTACGGCCGTCGCGACGTCGACCATTTCGAGGCCGCCGCGGAAGCCATGTTCGCCCACGTCGCCGATCCGGAGCAGCCGGAATGGCGCGAGGTGGTGATGATGGGCGAAGACCTCGCACCGACGCATCCCCTCTTCGGCGGCACGCCGGTGGACGAGATCGACGACCCTTACGAACACAGCTACGCCACGCCTGAATCGCACGCCGACACGGCCGCGGCCCTGGAGGAATTCGACCTCGGCACGTATGTCACCGGCCCCGAGGAAGACGATCGCACCCAGCCGCCGGCGCCGCAGAAGCACAGCGAATACCATTTCAACTTCGACCTGACGCCGGTGCAGCGTGCCGAAGCCGACCGCCGTCCGAACGCGCCCGGCGTGTTCGACGTCGACGCGCCCGAGTCCCCGTACGTGGAAACGCCCGCCGAGACGTCGCATGGCGGCTTCGGCGACATCCTCGCCGAGGAGAAGCACGACGCAGGCGAGGAGCGTCCGACCTGGGCATTCGAGGACGAGCACGACGCGGCCGCCACCTCGTCGACCGACCTGCCTCGCTTCGACGAGCCCGCATTCCCGGACGAAGAGCCCATCGCGGACCACAACCCGGAAAGCTTCAGCGACGACCCGGTGGACACCAAGCTCGACCTCGCCCGCGCCTACCTCGACATGGGGGACGCCGAAGGCGCCCGCCTCATGCTCGACGAAGTGCTGGCCGAGGGCTCGCAGATGCAGAAAGACACGGCAAGGCGGATTCTCGACGACATTGCGTAGTCCCTGACATAGCGCCAAGGAGGAATGGATATGTTCCAGCGTCTGATAGCAGAGTTCTTCGGTACGTTCTGGTTGGTCCTTGGCGGTTGTGGAAGCGCGGTGCTTGCCGCGGCCTTTCCCGGCCTCGGCATCGGGTTCGTCGGCGTCTCGCTCGCCTTCGGCCTCACCGTGCTGACGATGGCGTATGCCGTCGGCAATATTTCCGGCGCGCATTTCAATCCCGCGGTGACCATCGGGTGCTATACCGGTGGCCGCATGCCGGGCAGGGAAGTGCTGCCTTACATCGTGAGCCAGGTGATCGGCGCGATCGTGGCGGGCGGCGTGCTTTACCTCATCGCGAGCGGCAAGCCTGGCTTCGACGTCACGGCCGGCTTCGCCACCAACGGCTATGGGGAACATTCACCCGGCGGCTACTCCCTCATGGCGGCGGTGGTCGCGGAGTTCGTGCTCACCCTGTTCTTCCTGCTGGTCATCCTGGGCGTAACGCACAAGCGCGCGCCGGTGGGCTTCGCACCGCTGGCGATCGGCCTGGCGCTCACGCTCATCCACCTCATCAGCATCCCCGTCACCAACACCTCGGTGAATCCCGCGCGGAGCACCGGCGTGGCCGTATTCCAGGGTGGCTGGGCACTGGCCCAGCTGTGGGTGTTCTGGGTCGTGCCGCTGGTCGGCGGTGCCGTCGGCGGCTGGATCCACCGGGCGCTGCTCGAGAACGATCCGCCGGTCCACGGCGTCGAATAAGGTACTGCTTCCCACAAGTGGTACCCTTCTGGGTTTCCTCGCTTCGCTAGTCACCCATGCGCATCGCCCTAGGCGTCGAATACGACGGCACCGACTTCCTCGGCTGGCAGCGGCTCAGCCATGCGAAGACCGTGCAGGGCGCGCTGGAAGAGGCGCTGAGCTATGTCGCGCACACGCCCATCGAGGTCACGGCCGCCGGCCGTACCGACGCCGGCGTGCATGGGCGTTGCCAGGTGGTGCATTTCGATACCGAGGTGGTCCGCGACATGCGCGGCTGGATCCTTGGCGCCTGCTCCAATCTCCCGCATAGCGTGGCGGTGACCTGGGCACAACCGGTCGCCGACGACTTCCATGCCCGCTTCTCCGCGCGGGCCAGGCGCTACCGCTATCGCATCCTGCCGCGTTTCGTGCGTCCGGCGCTGGACGCGCGCTTCGTCGCCTGGGAGCGCCGTCAGCTCGACGCCGACGCGATGCACGAAGCGGCGCAGGCGATCGTGGGCGAACACGACTTCTCGGCGTTCCGCGCCGTCTCCTGCCAGGCCGCGCATGCACGGCGCAACGTGCGTTCCATTCGCGTGTTCCGCGACGACATCCACGTGGTGGTGGAGATCGAGGCGAACGCCTTCCTTCATCACATGGTGCGCAACATCGTGGGATCGCTGCTGCCCATCGGCCGTGGTGAAAGGCCAGTGGCATGGATGGCCGAACTCCTTGAAGGCCGCGATCGCGAAGTGGCCGGAGCCACCGCGCCCGCGGAGGGCCTGACCTTTCTCGGGCCGCTCTATGAAGCCCATTGGGGCCTGCCACCGGAGGTGACGCTATGACCCGGATCAAGTGCTGCGGCCTCACTCGCATCGACGACGTGCAACTGGCGGCGCGCCTCGGTGCCGACGCTGTCGGCTTCGTGATGACGCGCAAGAGCAAGCGTTTCGTGGATCCCGCCGCCGCGGCGCGCCTGCGCGACGCCGTGCCACCCTTCGTGACGACGGTAGCGCTGGTGATGGACGAGGAACCGGCATTCATCGACGAAGTGTTGCGCGTGCTGCGGCCCGACATGCTGCAGTTCCACGGCGGCGAAAGCGACACGGAATGCGCGGCATACGGGGTGCGCTACCTCAAGGCCATTGCCATGGGCGAGGGCGCTCCGGCATTGGCCCGCCTGCGCGACTATCCGCGCGCGGCGGGACTCCTGCTCGACGGCCACGGGCTTGGCGAGCAGGGCGGAAGCGGCCAGCGCTTCGACTGGTCGCTGATGCCGAAGGACCTCGCGCAACCGTTGCTGCTCGCCGGCGGACTCACGCCCGAGAACGTGGGGGAAGCCATCCGCGTCGCCCGGCCTTGGGCGGTCGACGTTTCCAGCGGCATCGAGGCGTCGCCGGGAATCAAGGATAGGGATAAGATGGAACGCTTCATTTCCGCCGTGCGCGCCGTCCCCAGCGCGTGACACGGCTCAAGCTGACGAGAAGGCAATGACCGAGATCGCGGATTTCCACGCCTGGCCCGATGCGCATGGGCGCTTCGGCGAGTTCGGCGGCATCTATGTGGCCGAGACGCTCATGGAGCCCCTCGCGGAACTCACCGCCGCCTACGAGAAACTGCGCAAGGATCCGGCCTTCATCGCCGAACTCGATCGCGACCTGAAGTACTACGTGGGCCGGCCCAGTCCGGTGTACCACGCCGAGCGCCTGTCGAAGCATGTGGGCGGCGCGCGGATCGTGCTGAAGCGCGAAGACCTGAACCACACGGGCGCGCACAAGATCAACAACACGGTGGGACAGGCGCTGGTCGCCCGGCACATGGGCAAGACCCGCATCATCGCCGAGACCGGCGCGGGCCAGCACGGCGTCGCCAGTGCCACCGTCGCCGCGCGCCTGGGCCTGAAGTGCGTGGTGTACATGGGCGCCGTCGACATCGAACGGCAGAAGATCAACGTGTACCGCATGCGCCTGCTGGGCGCCGAGGTGATGCCGGTGACCTCAGGCTCGAAGACCCTGAAGGACGCGCTCAACGAAGCGATGCGCGACTGGGTCACCAACGTCGCCGACACCTTCTACATCATCGGCACGGTCGCCGGCCCCCATCCTTATCCGCAGATGGTGCGCGACTTCAACGCCATCGTCGGCCGCGAGGCGCGCGAGCAGATGCTGGAGCAGTTCGGCCGCCTGCCCGACGTGATCACGGCCGCCGTGGGCGGCGGCTCGAACGCCATCGGTATGTTCCACGCCTTCCTCAACGATCGCGGCGTGCGCCTCGTGGGTGCCGAGGCAGCGGGCGACGGCATCGACACAGGCCGGCACGCGGCGTCGCTTAGCGCCGGCAAGCCGGGCGTCCTTCACGGCAACCGCACCTATGTGCTGTCGGATGCGAACGGCCAGATCGTCGAGACCCATTCGGTGTCGGCCGGCCTCGATTATCCGGGCGTGGGTCCGGAACACGCCTTCCTGAAGGATGCCGGCCGCGCCGAGTACGTCGGTATCACCGACGACGAGGCCCTGGAAGCCTTCCACCTGCTGGCGCGTACCGAGGGCATCCTCGCCGCGCTGGAGTCCAGCCACGCGATTGCCCAGGCGATCAAGCTGGCCCGCGAACTGCCGGAGGACGGACTGGTCCTCGCCAACCTTTCCGGGCGTGGCGACAAGGACGTGCACACGATTGCCGCGCGCGAAGGAATCGAACTCTGATGAGCCGCATCGACCGCCGCTTCGCGGCGCTGAAGTCCGCCGGCCGCACCGGCCTCGTTCCGTTCGTCACCGCCGGCGATCCCTCGCCGGACGGCATGGTGGCGCTCCTGCACGGGCTTGTGGCCGCCGGGGCCGACGTCATCGAACTGGGCGTTCCGTTTTCCGATCCGATGGCCGACGGCCCGGTGATCCAGCACGCCAGCGAGCGGGCCATCGCCAAGGGGGTCGGCCTTGCCAATGTCCTCGCCTGGGTCGCGGCCTTCCGTGAGACCGACGCCGAGACGCCCGTCGTCCTCATGGGTTACCTCAATCCGGTCGAAATGTACGGTTACGCGGCGTTCGCCGAAGATGCCGTGGAAGCCGGTGTGGATGGCGTCCTGATGGTGGATTGTCCGTTGGAGGAATCGCATGTGCTCGAGCCGCTGCGGCAGGCCGGGTTGCAGCAGATCCTCCTCGCTTCGCCGACCACGGCCGAGGGCCGGCTGGAGCGGCTCTGCGAGGCCGCATCGGGCTTCCTGTACTATGTGTCGTTCGCCGGCATCACCGGCGCGGCCCAGCTGAGCACCGGCGACATCGCCAAACGCGTCGCCGGCATCCGCGCACGGTCGAAGGCGCCGGTCGCCGTCGGCTTCGGCGTCCGCGACGCGGCCAGCGCCAAGGCCATCGGCGAATTCGCCGACGCCGTGGTCATCGGCAGCGCCCTGGTCGACCGCCTCGCCGGCGCGACCTCGGCCGAGGACGCCGTCGGCAGGGCACGGGATTTCCTGGCGCCGATCCGCGCCGCGCTCGACGCGCGCTGAGCGGCCACGGGGCACGTACAGAGACACTCGGAGAGACACGATGAACTGGCTGCAGAAGATCATGACGCCGAAGACCCGCGCCCCGGGCGCGGCCGGCGGCAAGGGCAAGGTGCCCGAGGGCGTGTGGGAGAAGTGCGCCGGTTGCGGCACCGTGCTGTACAAGCCGGAGCTCGAGAAATCGCTGATGGTGTGCCCGAAGTGCGGCCACCACCACGCCATTTCCGCGCGCGCCCGCCTGACCGCCTTCTTCGACGAAGGCAGCACTACCGAACTGTGGCCGAAGATGGAAGCGGTCGACGCGCTGAAGTTCAAGGACCAGAAGAAGTACAAGGATCGCGTCGCCGCAGCGCAGAAGAACACGGGCGAGAAAGACGCGCTCATCGCGATGTCCGGCCGCCTGCTCGAACGCCCGGTGGTGTCGGTCGCTTTCGAGTTCTCGTTTATGGGCGGCTCGATGGGCTCGGTGGTTGGCGAGAAATTCGCCCGTGCCGCCGAAAAGGCGCTGGCCGAGAAGAGCGCCCTCGTGTGCTTCTCCGCCACCGGCGGCGCACGCATGCAGGAAGGCCTGTTCTCGCTGATGCAGATGGCGAAGACCTCGGCCGCGCTCGCACGTATGCGCGACGCCGGCGTGCCCTACATCTCGGTGCTGACGCATCCGACCACGGGCGGCGTGTCTGCCAGCCTGGGCATGCTGGGCGACGTGAACGTGGCGGAGCCCAAGGCGCTGATCGGCTTCGCCGGCCCGCGCGTCATCGAGCAGACCGTGCGCGAAACGTTGCCGGAAGGCTTCCAGCGCTCGGAATTCCTCGTGGACCACGGCGCGGTGGACGTCATCGTCGACCGTCGCGAGATGCGCGACAAGCTGGGCGCCATGCTCGGCGTGCTGCAAAAGGCACCGCGCGCCGCGGCCTGATCCGCTTTCTGTAGGAGCCGCTTCAGCGGCGATGGGAGCTTGCCACAAGCTTGCCCGCTAGCGCGGGATCGCCGCTGAAGCGGCTCTCACACTGCCTTTCAGACCAGCACGCGCTCCGCCCAGAGCGAAAGGGAGCCGAGGCCGCCGCCGATGGCGGTGGCCGCCAGCACGTCGCTGGGGTAGTGCAATCCGAGCACCACGCGAGACGCGCCGACGAGCGCCGCGAATCCGATCAGGAACGGCGCCAGCACAGGGTAGTGCGCCACGGCCACCACGGTGAACGACACCGCTTGCAGCGTATGGCCGGACGGGAAGCTGAATTCGTCCAGCGGCGGCACGTGCGCGATCACGCCGGGGCAGGTGCGGAACGGACGCGGGCGGCGCGTCCAGCGTTTCAGCACGCGGTAGAGCATGAGCGCGGTGAGCCCGGTGACCGCCATCTGCAAGGCCACCGCCACGCCGCGCCACCCGCCCACGATCGCGATCACCGTCATCAGCGAATACCAGAAGACGCCATCGCCCAGGCGGCTGATGGCGCCGAAGAAGATGCCGATGGCGCGGCGCGCGCCCCAGCGGTTGGCCGCGACGCACATGCGCCTGTCGAGGTTCGCCCTACGCGGCGACGGCGGTGCTGCGTTCATGGACGTGCTCCTCGGCGAGGGATTGCATGATCGATTCGAAGTCCGCGACGACCGATTCGGGCGACAGCCCCGCGACCGAAGCGCGTGCCGCGGCACCCATGGCCATGCGCGCCTGCGCATCGGCACCGAGCACCGCCGCGCGTTCCACCAGGCCGCCCTCGTTGCCGGGCGCCACGCGGATGCCGTTCTGGCCGTTGCGGATGAATTCGCGCGCGGCCGCCTCGGCGTAGGCGACGACGGGAACGCCCGAAGCCATGGCCTCGAGCACCACGTTGCCGAAGGTTTCGGTGAGGCTGGGGAAGACGAAGATGTCCGCGCTGGCGTAATGCGCCGCCAGGTCGTCGCCTTGCCGCGTGCCCGCGAAGATGACATCGGGATGCGCGGCTTCGAGTGCCGCGCGACCGGGGCCGTCGCCGACGATGACGCAGCGCGCCTGCGGCACGCGGCGGGCGAGTGCGCGATACGCGTCGATCGCCACGTCTAGGTTCTTCTCCGGCGCCACGCGCCCGACGCACAGCACCACCGGCGTGTCCTCGCCGGCACCCCACGATGCGCGCAGGGCGTCGTCGCGGTGCTCGGGGCGGAAGCGCTGCGTGTCCACGGCGCGGCGAAGCACGCGCACGTCGTGCACGCCCAGGTCGTTCAGTTCCCCGGCGAGCTGCCCCGTGGGCACCAGCGTGGTCTGCGCGCGCTTGTGGAAGCGGGTGAGGTAATGCCGCACCAGCGGCGTCAGGGCGCCGAACCCGTAATGACCGACATAGAAATCGAAGCGGGTGTGGAAGCCGGTAGCCACCGGGATGCCGAGTCGCCGGGCGGCGCTGACCGCGCTCCAGCCCAGGGGGCCTTCCGTGGCCACATAGACGGCATCCGGCCTGTCGGCGCGCCAGCGGCGCTCGATGCGAAAGCGGGAGGGAAGGCCGAAACGGAGGCCCGCGTAGCGGGGCACCGCGGCGCCTTCGACGGCCAGTACATCCATGCCCGCGTCGGCCAACGGCGGCGTCGACGGATGGACGGGCCGGATCAGGTCGACGGCATGGCCGCGGCGAACCATGCCGCGGGCGAGCGACTGGACGGTGAGGGCGACGCCGTTCACATCCGGTGCGTAGGTCTCGGTGACGATGCCGATTCGCATGGCGATGCCCTCTGGCCTGGCTTGATGCATGGTCCCGCGGCGGCGTGTCGCCGCGGTTATCGCCGTATGACCGAGGGATGACAGTCTCCCCTTGTGGGAGCCGCTTCAGCGGCGATCCCGCGGTAGCGGGCAACCTTGCCGCATGCTCCCATCGCCGCTGAAGCGGCTCCCACACAAAGCCGGTAAAATCGACGGATTGTCCGCCCAATGAACCTCGCCATGACCGTCCGCACCCGTTTCGCCCCCAGCCCCACCGGTTACCTGCACATCGGTGGCGCGCGCACCGCGCTGTACTGCTGGCTGGAGGCGCGCAGGCGCGGCGGCGCGTTCATCCTGCGCATCGAGGACACCGACCGCGAGCGTTCCACGCAGGAGGCGGTGCAGGCCATCCTCGACGGCATGGCGTGGCTGGGTCTGGTGCACGACGAGGGTCCGTACTACCAGACGCTGCGCATGGATCGTTACCGCGAGGTGGCCGACCAGCTGCTGCGCGAGGGCAAGGCGTACTACGCGTACGAAACGAAGGAAGAGATCGAGGCCATGCGCAACGCGGCCATGGCCGCGGGCGTGAAGCCCCGCTACAACGGCTACTACCGCGATCGCAACGAGCCTTACCGCGACGATCCCAACCGCGTCATCCGCTTCAAGAACCCGGCCACGGGTTCGGTGGTGTTCGACGACAAGGTGAAGGGCCGCATCGAGTGGTCGAACGAAGAACTCGACGACCTCGTCATCTTCCGTTCCGATGGTTTTCCCACGTACAACTTCGCCGTGGTGGTCGACGACATCGACATGGGCATCACTGAGGTGATCCGCGGCGACGACCACGTGAACAACACGCCGCGCCAGATCAACATCTACAAGGCGCTCGGCGCGCCGGTGCCGGAATTCGCGCACCTGCCGATGATCCTCGGGCCGGACGGGCAGAAGCTGTCGAAGCGCCATGGCGCGGTAAGTGTCATGCAGTACCGCGATGACGGCTTCCTGCCGCACGCGCTGCTCAACTACCTCGTGCGCCTGGGCTGGTCGCATGGCGACCAGGAAATCTTCTCGCAGGAAGAAATGACCGCGCTCTTCGACATCGCCGACGTGAACAAGGCCGCCTCGCGTTTCGACCTCACCAAGCTCTCCTGGTTGAACCAGCATTACCTGAAGACCGACGACCCGGCGGCACTCGGTCCCGAACTCGCGTGGCACCTGGAAAAGATAGGCATCGATCCTGCGAAGGGGCCGAATCCGGCCGACGTGGTCGTCGCCTTGCGTGACCGTGTCCAGACCTTCAAGGAAATGGCCGAGCGCGCGCTCATCTGGTACGGACCCATCGTGCAGTGGGACGAGAAGGCCGTGGAGAAGCACCTGCGCAACGACACCGCGCCGAAAGCCCTCGAAGCCGCAAAGGCAGAGCTTGCCGCATTGCCCGAGTGGACGCCGGAAGCGGTGCACGGTGCCGTGGAGCGTGTCGCGGCATCGCTGGAACTGGGCATGGGCAAGGTGGCCGCGCCGCTGCGCGTGGCGATGACCGGCACCCAGGTGTCGCCATCGATCGAACACACGATCTACCTCGCCGGGCGCGAAGGCGCTCTGTCGCGCATCGACGAAGCACTGGTTCGTGCAGCAGGCTGAAGGCCCGGTGCGTTGTGGGAGCCGGCTATGCCGGCGATCCCGCGGTAGCGGGCACGCTTGCCGCGAGTGCCCATCGCCGCTGAAGCGGCTCCCACGGGGCAGGTAGGGAGGCCATGGACGAGTTACTGGCCAAAGCCATGCAGGGCGTCGATCCGGCGGAGCCGGGCGCGTTTCTGCACATCTTCACGAACCTCATGGGCCTGGTGCCCTGGGGCGAACTGGTCGTCTGGCAGGTGGTTTTCGTCGTGGTCGGTGCCTTGTTGGGCTGGTGGCGGGGCCGGCTGCAAGCCGGCGTCATCGCCTCGCTGATCCTGGGCCCGTTCGGCTGGGTCGTGCCGTTCCTGCCGCGCAGGCAGCCTCCGCCGCTGCCTGCCGCGTCCGCGACGCAGGGCGGGCCCCGGCCGCCGCCGCTTCCGGGGTCGAAAAAGCCCTGACCGGGCCGCATGTTAGGATGACGAGCACGAGGATATCGATGTGACCCACGCCGCCCACCGACACGATCACCACCACGACGACGCCGACGGCTTCGTCGCCGCTGTGGAGCAAGCGTCGTCCGAGCGCGGCCTGCGCCTCACGCCGCTGCGCCGCGAGGTGCTCGAACTCGTCGCCGGTGCGGGCAAACCGGTGAAGGCGTACGACCTGCTCGACCGCCTGCGCGAAAAACACGGCAATGCCGCACCGCCCACCGTCTACCGCGCGCTGGATTTCCTTCTCGAGAACGGCTTCATCCACAAGCTCGAATCGATCAACGCGTACGTGTCCTGCCACCACCCCGAGGAAGCGCACCAGGTGCCCTTCCTCATCTGCGACACCTGCCATGGCGCGCAGGAAGTCTGCGACGAACGCGTGGCCGAATTGATCGAAGCGCAGGCGAAGGCGCTGGGCTTCCGCCCGCAGGCGCAGACACTCGAAGTGCACGGCACCTGCAAGAACTGCCGCGAGTCCTGAAACAGGCATCGCAGGTTAGGAAAAAACATGGGGCGCCCCGAGGGGCGCCCCACTTCGTTCCGGCCACCCCGGGGAGGGAGGAGGGGCAAGGCGGCCGGGAACTCAGAAGTAGGCGCGCAGGCCTACCGAGATGTTACGACCGGGAAGCGGCGCCACATCCTTGAACAACGACGTGGCCGGGCGCGCAGTCTGGTTCGTGAGGTTGTTGCCGTCGACGAACGCTTCCCACTGGCTGCTGTCCTCGTTGACGAACGTCCAGGCGAAGTGCGCGTTGACGAGCGTGTAACCGGCCGTGTCGGTTTCGAACGCCGCCACCTTGTCCTGCTTCATGTAACGCACCGCACCGAGGCTGGCGCGCAGGCTGTCGGCGGTCCAGCTGAGCGTGGTGCCGATACGGCCCGCGGGAATGCGCGGCACGTTGCCGCCGCCGTCGGACAGCGTGGCACGCACGGTATCGCCGAACACGCGCAGGTCCCAGTTGCCCGACGTGCCCTTGGCTAGGTGGAAGGTCGCTTCGGCCTCGGCACCGCGGAAGGTCGCATCGTTCTGCGACCACACGCGCACGGGGAGGTCGTCTTCCACTTCACCGGTGTCGGCGAGGTAAATGAAGTTCTTGTACTTGTTGTAGTACACCGCGACCTTGCCCTCGACGACATCGCCGTGGAAATGCAGGCCGAGTTCCGCCTGGTTGGATTTCTCCTTCCCCAGGTCGCTGCCGATTTCGAAGGTATTCGATGCCTCGTGCGGACCGTTGGCGAAGAGTTCTTCTTCCGACGGCGCGCGCTCGGCGTGATCGAGGTTCAAGGAAAGGTGCCATTGCTCGGCAAACCGCCACGCAATGCCCGCCGAGAAACTGTTCGGTGCGTAATCGCGCTTCGGACCGTTGTCGGGGTCCACGCTCTGCTTGTCGTGGCGTGCCCCCAGTTCCAGCTTCACCGGCCCGAACTCGCGCTGCTCGGTAAGGAAGACGCCGACGCCGTTCGTCGCGGTAGGCGGCACGAAGGTTTCCTCGCCCACGGCCGAGAACTGTCGATGCTGGGTCTGCACGCCGAAGGCACCGCTCCAGCCAGCCAGCGGCTCGTGGGTGACTACCAGACGGCCTTGGTTGCTGTTCGTGGAGAACGTGGTGCCCGGCACGTCGCCTTCGAATTCCACGTGCTGGTAAGCGCCGTGGCCGAGGCTGAATTCGATCTTGTCGATGCCGTCGAACGGCTTCACCAGTCCACCCTTCAAGGTGTAGTTGGTCTGCGCCATCTTGATGTGCACAGGATCCTCGCCCTCCGCGGGATCGCCCGGTTCCGCGGGGCTGCCGTAGAGGTCGAGGAAGCGGGACACCGACAGGCCGACATAGCCCCAGGTGCCGAGCAGCGACGCGCCCACCGCGCCGGAGCTCGTCTTGACGGCGCTGTTCGCCAGCGTGCCGTCGGGAGTGTCGTAGTCGTCATTGTCGCGGTGCATACCGTCGACGTGGATGGCGAACCGGTCATTGCCCGCATCGAGGCGCAGGAGGCCGGTCTTTCCGTCGGAAACGGAATCGTGGCGAACCTCGGCGCGACCGGTGAATCCATTGTCGGGCGCCTTCTCGGGCACGCGGCCGTCCACCACGTTCACCACGCCGCCGATGGCGCCGGAGCCGTAGAGCAGGGTGGCCGGGCCTTTCAGCACCTCGATCTGGTCGGCCAGGAATGGCTCGAGGGTTACGGCGTGGTCCTGGCTCACGTTGGACACGTCCTGCGAGGAAAGCCCGTTCTCCAGCACCGCCACGCGGGGGCCGTCGAGGCCGCGGATGATGGGGCGGCCCACGGCCGTACCGAGCGCGGAGGTCTGCACGCCGGGGATCGAGGAAACCGTTTCGCCGAGCGACACGCCCTTGGCATCGTCGAGGGCCGAGCCGGCGAGCACCGCCACGGGCGCCACGATCTGGTCGGCGCTCTGGCCGAGCGGCACCGCGTTGACCACGATGGCGTCGAGCTTTTCGGCCTGCTTGCGGCCCTTGCCCTGGGACGGCTTCGCGTCCGTCGCCGGGCTGCCGTCCTGGAGGAGGTCGTCGGCCGCCGCCGGGAAGGAGGCGCCGAAACTGGTGGCGAGGGCCAGGGCGATAAGGGTTCTGCGCATCGGGTGGAACTCCGTCTTGGGTTTTGCAATGTTATAAAGTATCATTGCTTGCCTCGACCCGTGCAACTAGTCACGCTATGTCCTCCATGACCGATCCATCCGCCGATCCGGAAACACCTCGCCGCTGGTGGCACGCCGCCGACCGCCTCGGTGCGACCGCATCCTTCCTCTGCGCCATCCATTGCGCGGCGCTGCCGTTCGTCATCGCGCTGCTGCCGCTTATCGGCCTGTCCTTTCTCGCCGATCACCGCTTCGAGGCGGGCTTCGTCGCCTTCGCGTCGGTGCTGGCCAGCGTGGCGCTGATCTCCGGTTATCGGCGCCATCGTCGTCGGCTTCCGCTGCTGTTCGCGATTCCGGGCCTCCTTCTGCTGATGCTCGGCGTCACGTTCCTCCATGCGCATTCGCTGGTGGTGCACAGCGTGCTGGTGACCTGCGGTGGCCTGCTGGTGGCCACGGCTCACTTCGTGAACCTGCGCGTCGACCGCAGCGAGCACGCCGGCCACATCCACGGCCCCACTTGCGCGCATCCGTGATTGTGTAACCGCGGCGCGATTCCCTAGCCTTCGTCCCATGGCACACGACCACACCCATTCGCACGCGCGCGACCATGCGCACGACCACGGCCATGGCGCGGGAACGAGCGAAAACAAGCTGCTTTTCGCCTTCGTCCTGACGCTGCTGATGCTGCTGCTGGAAGCGGCCGGTGGCATCGTGTCGGGTTCGCTCGCGCTGCTGGCCGATGCCGGCCACATGCTGGTCGACGCGCTCGCGCTGCTGCTGGCTTTCCTCGGCGCGCGTTTCGCGGCGCGGCCTGCCGACGCCCGGCGTACCTATGGTTATGGCCGCATCGAGGTGCTGGCGGGATTCGTGAACGCCTTGACCCAGTTCGCCCTGGTCGCGTTCATCGTGTACGAGGCCGTGCAGCGCCTGTTCAATCCGCAGCCGATCCTTTCCGGCGTGATGCTGGTGGTTGCCGTGCTGGGCCTGGTCGCCAACGTGGTGGTGCTGCGCGTCCTGCACGGCCACGATCCCGACGATGTGAACGTGGCGGGCGCGAGCCTGCATGTGCTGGGCGACCTGCTCGGCTCGGTCGCCGCCGTACTGGCGGCGCTCGCCGTGCGCTGGATGGACTGGAACTGGGCCGACCCGGTGCTTTCGATCCTCGTGTCGCTGCTGATCCTGCGCAGCGCCTGGTCCCTTGTTCGCCGCTCCGGGCACATCCTCCTGGAGGGTACGCCGGAAGGCGTCGACCTGGCTGCCGTCCGGCAGGAACTGCGCGGCGCCGACGCCGGCATCGTGAACATCCACCATGTGCATGTCTGGCAGGTCACGGCGGGTTCGCGCATGGCCACCCTGCATGCGGAGCTGGCCCCCGGCGCCGAGCGCGCCGACCAGGCACGCGTGCTTACGGCCATCAAGCGCATGCTCAGCGAGCGCTGGCGGGTGGACCACGCCACCGTCCAGTTCGATCCCGGTCCCTGCCCGGACGAGCAACTGGGCTGCGGCAAGGGCCAGCGGCACGTCCACTGAACGGCTCCACTTGCGCTTTGCGCGGCCGCTGATACGATGGCCGGCCGTTCCTCTCCATCATTACGAATCAAGGAGTTTCCCATGGGCAAGGGCGACCGCCGCACCCGTCGCGGCAAGATCTACCGTTCCAGCTATGGCAATGCCCGTCCGCACGTCGACGTCGTCACCGGCGCCGCCGTCGCGAAGCCGGCCGCTGCCAAGCCTGCCGCCAAGAAGGCCGCACCGCGCAAGAAGGCTTAAGTCTTCTACTGCGTGAGACGAAAAGCCCCGCTTCGAGCGGGGCTTTTTGTTGGGTAGTTACGCATTCCTGAGCTTCGAAGCGGGCGCCCGGGCGTCAGTTGTCGTGCTTCTTGTGATCGTCGTGGTGCTGTTGTGGCGCCGGGTGCGGCTGCTCGTGGTGTTCTTGTGGCTGCGGACGTTGCGGCTGCGGGCGGGGGGCCTCCGGGCGCGGCTGGGGCATGGTGTGCGCCATCTCGAAACGCTGCTGGGGCTGCCGCGGCGTTGCAAACTGCCTCTCGGGCTGGTCCCGCTGCGGCTGGAACCTCGGGGCGTCGTTGCGTGGCATCTGCGGCGCATGCTGGGCGAATTGCGGCTGCGCGTGGGGTTGCTGCGGCGCCTCGCGCGGCGGCTGCGGCGTATGCGGGGTCGGCTGCGGGGGCTGGCCTTGCGGTGCCTGGGTTGCCGCGGCCTGTCGCGCCTGCGGCGGAAGACGGTCGCCACCGCGCTCGTGATCGGCGAAGCGACCCGGCTGGCCCGGGTGCTGGCCGGGCTGCCCCGGTGCGCCCGGGAACGGACGACCACCCCGGGTGACGTCCGGTGTGCTCGGTCGGGGTGGCGGCAGGGCCGGGTGCGCGTTGGGCGCCGTGGCGTGCAACGCGCTGGGCGTGAAGCTCGGGCGCTGCATGTGCGCGTAGTCTGGCTGGGCCGGTCGCTGGGGCGGGCCACCGGCACCCTGCGGGCCGAAGGCGGGGCGCGGTCCCTGGACCGGACCCTGCCCAGGATCCGGCAGACCGAGACGGTTATAGGTGTTGCCGAAGTCATGCCGGTTGTCGATGTGCACCGAACGGTCGACGTAGCGGTTGTTCACTACGGTGCGGTTCACGACATAAGGATGGTTGTCGTACACCACGGTCGGCCGGCCACCATCGCGGTAGCCACCCCATGACGTGCGCCAGCGATCCCACCCCCATGGGCGGTCCCGGTGTTCGTGGTGGGCAAAGAGCTCGCCGACCAGAATGCCGGTGCCGAAACCGATGACACCTGCGACGACGGCGTCGTGGTAATCGGGGCCGCGTTCGACATAGCGGGTCTCGTATACGCGGGAGTAAACCGGCTCGCCATAAACCACATCGGGATCGTAGTCGGGCACGTACACCACGCCTGGGTCCGCGGGTTCGATCTCGATGGTCTGCGAGGGCGGACCGACGATCTCGTCCGTTTCGACCACTTGGGTCTGCGAGACGGGCGGGCCACGGTCCACCACCTGCACCTTCTGCTGCGCCGTGCTCTTCAGATTGCCTTTCGCCTGCGCACGCGAACGCATCACCTGGATCGCATTCATCACGTCGGACGGCTCGTTGGCGTAAGCCTGACCCAGCGCATCCGTCCACTCGCCATTGTTCGCCATCTGGTCGAGTACGGCGGGGAAGGCCACGAGCGACTTCACGCTGGGATCCCACGGTTGGCCATCGGCGGCATCGATCAGCGCTACACCGGTGAGGTCGCGATGATCCCGGATGAACTGCCGCGCATCGCCGACCTGGTCCGGATGGGTCGAAGCGGCGAGCGTCTGCGCCACGAGGTTGTCGGGGAAGAGGGCGATGGGAGCGACGAGAGCATAGAGCTGATCGGCCGTCGGGCGCTGGTAGGGTGCGGCCTGCATCGGCGTGGGCGCGCTTTCCGCCGGTGGCGGCATATCGGCGTCCTGTGCGGGGCGCTCACGGTTGCAAGCCCCCAGTGCCGTGACGATGGCGGCGGCCAGCAGCGTCTTCAGGGAAACATCGAGGAATGCTCGCGACATCGGGGATGCCTTTCCTGGGTGGTGTGGGCCCAGCTTCACGCGCCGTGGCTTACTACGGCCTGTCTGCGCAAGGGTCGGCCAGAGTGCGTTTACCTGCGCGTCGGACTTCGCAAAAGCCTGCGATGCGCCGGCGCCTAGAGCTCCAATCGTTCTGCGAATTCGAAACGGCTGTCGGCCGGCGCGGCGATGACATTCTGCTGGACCATGCCGGGGAAGATGTTCGCTTCCACGCCTGCATGGTTATCGTTGTTGAACAGGTATGGCACGTGCGACCACGCGCGATAGCCGAGCGCCTTGATGGCATCGACCTCTGCCTGTGCTTCGTCCAATCCGGACAGGCGTGCGTAGATCAGGGGGCGGTGCGTGCGCAACGTTTCGGCAGCGCCGGCGAGCACGTCCACCAGCGCGTGCGGCTGGTTCACCTTGAGCAGGTGCAGGGCGTCGAGCTTGAGGCCGTCGACGGTGGCGATGCGCAGCTTCTCGTCCGCGCCTGTGCCGGCGCCGCGAGCCAGTGCGCCGAGTGTGGCGCTGCCCTTGCCGCGTCCGAGCCATACCGGGTGGGTGAACACGTTGTCGAGGCCGTTGATCGCCACGTTCGCGCAGGCCTGCTGGAAGCGGATGCGGCGCGGTTCGGCGATGTGCACTTCGCCCTGCGGCCCGACTACTTGCGACATCCACAGGGCGTGCGCGGCGAAGTCGCCGCCGAACTCGAGCACGGTGTGTCCTTCTTCGATCAATCCACTGAGCAGGACGGTTTCGTGTTCGGCCCATTCGCCGTAGAGCTGTAGCGAGCGGGTCACCGGGTTGTCGGGGGCGACGGCTACGGCGATGCCGTAGCGTGTGGGCCAGAACGGTTGGGCGGTTTCGGGGCGAGTGGGCATGGCGGGGCTCGGTAGGGGTCAGAGGGTGGTGCAGGCGATGGCAAGGTGGCGCAGCGAGCGCGCAAGCGCCGGCCGATCGTGGCCGTCCATGTCGGCCCAGTGCCGGCAGGCGTCGCGCCAGAGGTCCAGCAGACCTGCGTGGGCACCGTCGTCGTTCCAGATGGATTCGCACAGGTGGGCGGCCTTTGCGTGATCGCCTTCGCTCTGGCAGGCGCGGGCAAGCGCGAGCCTTGCCGCCGGCGCGAGAGGACCGGCCGCTTCGAGGTCGCGTCCGAGCGACGCCGTGACGCCGGTGTGGCTGTGCTCGTCGACGCCGAGTGCGGCGTACACCAGTTGGATGTCCAGCCGGCAAGCGAGGGCCTCGGCACGGCAGGCCGGTTCCTGTTCGGCGAGGAAAGCGTGGACGAGTGCGTGTGCGCATGCGTCCGCTGCATCCTTGGGGGGCAACGAGCGCGCGCGTTGCAGCGCGCTCCGGGCAGCCAACAGCGCGGTTTCCGCATCCGGCGACAGCGCGTGCGCCTGGTCGAAGCAGGTTTGCGCGCGATCCAGTTCGGAAAGTGCCGTTGCCCCTCGGGCAAGTTCGGCGCGCCGTAGAAACACCTGGCCCTTTCGCCGCAGGGCCAGGGCGGCGACCGGGGAACCCGCGCCATCCAGCAGGGAACACAGGCGTTCGGCTTCGGCGAGCCGCGAAGCGGCCGCATCTCCACGTACCCACGACGCCCAGGCCAGTTGTGCTTCGATGCATGCGTCGACGACGACCGGCTGGATCGCGGCGGGATCGCTGCCGATGGACGCCATCAGTTCGCGCAGGGCGAAGAGGCGGGTCGCGCCGGAAAGCCGTTCGGCGCGGGCGAGGCGAATCCGCATCCAGCACGCGAGCAAGCTGGGGCGCGTCGCTGTGTCGGCTTCGTGCAACGCGGCGAGGACTTCGCGTTCCGCGTGCGCGAGTCGCGCGTCCGCGTCCTGGCGCGGAAGGCCACGGGCTTGCCGCACGCAGTTCTCCCAGTCCGCTGTCCGGACGGGCGATGCCGCGATGGCGGGCGGTACGAGCAGGTTCACCGGGTCGTCTGCCACATGGATGAGCGGGGTCTCGAATGAAGAGCTCCGGTAGACCCATGCCGGTGGGTGACTTGCGCGCTCGCGGTCCGTGTCGAGCGAAGGTGGCGGATCCACTTCCATGACGGGCTCGGGCGACGTTTGCGGACGCGAGGCGAACAGACGCTTGCGCCGGCGCCAGACGAAGGTAACCAGCACGGATGCCGCCAGGCCGCCCGCGATGGCGATTGCCAGTGTGGCGAGCAGTGCCGACGAGGACCGTTGCCGGTCCGCCGCGACCATGGGAGACGACGGCGGGTCGAGCGGTACGGGTGTGTAAACGCCATCCGGCCCGCTGGTGGCCGTCGTCGCTTCCATGGCATCCAGCATCCGCGACACGTCGCGCATCTGCCGTGCGCGGCGCGCGCGCTCTTCCTGCTGTTGTTCACGACTGCTGCAGCCGGCCAGCACGACGGCGAGCGCCGTGCAGGCAGCGAGGCACAGAACGACGCGCCCCCACACGGGGGACGACCATGAAACCTTCAACGACATTCCTCAGCGTTTGCGACAGGCAAAGCGCTGACGATGGTACGGAGTCGATGCCGACAGATCGATGGAACTTTTCGGAAAGATTCCGCGAATTGCGCCTACAGCACCACGCGCTCGCCGCCGACCCAGCTTTCCCTCAGGAGATTGCCGCCGATCCAGTAGCAAAGCTCGGGAAGGTGGTGGACGCTCCACACCGCGAGATCGGCGCGCTGGCCTGCCGCGAGCGTGCCGCGATCGTCGAGGCCCAATGCGCGCGCGGCGTTCACCGTCGCGCCCCGCAGGGCTTCCTCGGGCGTGAGCCGGAAAAGCGTGCAGGCCATGCCCATGGCAAGGCGCAGCGAGAGCAAGGGCGACGTGCCAGGATTCAGGTCGGTAGCGACCGCCATGTCGACGTTGTGCCGGCGGAACGCATCGACCGGCGGCGGCCGCGTATCGCGAAGCGCGTAGTACGCCCCGGGGAGCAGCACCGCCACCGTGCCTGCCTCGGCCATCGCGCGCACGCCACCCTCGCTGGTCCACTCGAGATGATCGGCGGACAGGCCGCCGTAACGTGCGACGAGCGCTGCGCCGCCGAGGTCGGAGAGCTGTTCGGCGTGCAGTTTCACCGGCAGGCCCAGCGAGGTCGCCTTGGCGAACAACCGTTCCGTTTCGTCAGGAGTGAAGCCGATGCCCTCGCAGAAGGCGTCGACGGCATCGACCAGTTCTTCCGCCGCGAGGGACGGCAGCATGATGTCGCACACCAGGGACACATAGTCGTCGCGGCGTCCGGCGTATTCCGGGGGCAACGCGTGCAGGCCGAGGAAGCTGGTGTGGACTTCGATGCCCAGTTCCTCGCCGATGCGCCTGGCCACGCGGAGCATGCGTCGCTCGGCATCCGGTTCCAGGCCGTAGCCCGATTTGATCTCGAGCGTGGTGACGCCGTCGGCGAGCAACGCCTTCGCGCGCGGCAAGGACTGGCGCAGCAATTCGTCCTCGCTGGCAGCCCGCGTGGCGCGCACACTGGAGACGATGCCACCGCCCGCGCGGGCGATGTCTTCATAGGAAGCGCCTTCCAGCCGCTGTTCGAATTCCTGCGCGCGATCGCCGCCGAATACGAGGTGGGTATGGCAATCGACGAGTCCGGGCGTCACCCAGGTGCCGGGAAGGGATTCGACATGGCGCGCGAGAGCATGCGGCTCGCCGGCCAGTTCGGAGACAGGCCCCGCGAAAGCGATGCGCCCGTCGCGCCAGCCGACGGCGCCTTGCTCTACGGCACCGTAAGGCACGCCGTTGTCCAACAACGTGGCCAGGCCGACATCGAGCAGCAGGTGGTCCCAGCGTGGATCGGTCGTCATGCGTGTCCCTCGGTGGCCGGCGGATTTCGCCGCGCGCATTCCTCTTCGTACTGCGCCACCAGCTGGCCGGCCAGGGCCTTGTACACGGGCACGCGACAGACGAGTGCCGACACGGCGCGGGCGAGCAGGCAGGCGGCCATGATCGGCAGAGCCATCTGCCGGTTGGCCGTGAGTTCCAGCGAGATGACGGCGGCGGTGAGTGGCGACTGGGTAACGCCCGAGAGGTACGCGGCCATGCCGAGCAGCACGACCGCCGAACTATCGGCGCTGGGCAGCAGGCTGGCGATGTTCCCGCCGAGACCGGCACCCACGGCGAGCGCCGGCGAAAAGATGCCGCCCGGAATGCCGGCCCACGACGAAGCGATGTTGCCAAGGAACTTGAGCACGCCAAAGAATGGTCCGGTGACGGCGTGTCCTTGCAGGATGTCGCGTGCCTGCCCGTAGCCTGTGCCGTAGAGTCCGTTGGCGCTCAGGAAGCTCAACAGCACCAGCCCGAGACCGCACGCGGCGGCGAACACGATCGGGCTGCGTCCGCGCAAGCGTCCGACCGCGCCGCGAAAGCCCGTGGCCGAGGGCAGGATCAGCCGCGCGAAAAGGCCGCCTGCGAGTCCGCCGACGATGCCGGTGAGCAGCACCGCGATCCATGCCCTGCCCAGCGGCAGCGCCGCGGCGATTTCACCGAAATACGCGTAATTGCCGACGATGCCGAGGGACACGACGCCGGCGACGATCACGGCCGTGAGCAGGGTGCCGCTCATGCGGTGCTCGAACGTGCCGGACATTTCCTCGATCGCGAACACAACGCCGGCCAGGGGCGTATTGAACGCGGCCGCGAGTCCGGCTGCCGAACCGGCGAGGATGAAGCGTCCCGCCGCGGCGGGCTCGTCGAAACCGAAGCGGCGCCCGAGCGAGTAGAGCAGGCCCGCACCCACGTGCACCGTGGGACCCTCGCGGCCGACGGACGCGCCGCCGAGCAGCGCGCCGAGCGTGAGCGCCATCTTGCCCACGGCGATCTTCAGCGAGAGCAGGCGGGTGCGGAAGGTCTCGTCCTCGACTTCCAGCGCGGCGATCGCCTGCGGAATGCCCGAACCGCGGGTGGCCTTCATCGCCCCCTGGGTGAGCCAGCAGAGCAGGGCGAACACGGTGGGCGTGACCAGCAGCGGCACCCACCAGCCATGGGAGGCGACGCCACGGAACAGCTCGAACGTGAAGTCCGCGGCCTTCGCGAAGAACACGGCGGCAAGGCCCACCATGACCGCGCCGGTCCAGAAGAGCAGGCGCCTTCGCCATTGCGTCGGCGAAAGCCAGGCATGGCCACGAAGGCGTTCCAGCGGCGAGGCGACCGGTACCGGCTCCGTTTCCGGCGCGTCGCTCATTTCACCTCCGTACTGCGCGCCCAGCGCACTTCGTAGAGGTCGTAGCGGCGGTCCTTGAGGTTCTGCACGGCGCCCGAGTTGCGCGCGCGGGCAAGGTTCTCAAGGCGCAGGTCGGCGAACAGCACGGTTTCGATGTTGGGCGTGGAATCGGCGGCGACACCGTCGCGAGCGAAGGGAAAATCGCTGGGCGTGAGGATGCAGCTCTGCCCGTACTGGATATCGAAATTGTTCACGCCGGGCAGATTCCCGACGTTACCGGAAAGGACGACATAACATTGGTTCTCGATGGCGCGTGCCTGGGAGCAGTAGCGCACGCGGAGATAACCCTCGCGCACGTCGGTGCAGAAGGGCACGAACAGTATCAATGCGCCCTGGTCGGTGAGGTGGCGGGCTACCTCGGGGAACTCGGAGTCGTAGCAGATCATCACGCCGATCGGGCCGCAGTCGGTCTGGATCGTGGCCGCGGCGTCGCCGCCGGTGATGTTCCAGACGTTGCGCTCGCTCGGCGTGGGATGCAGCTTTTCACGCTCGTGGATGGAACCGTCGCGCAGGCACACGTAGCAGACGTTGTGGATGTCGCCGTTCGGTTGCCGCGTGGGATGCGATCCGCCGACGATGTTGATGTTGTAGTGCACCGCCAGCCGGTGGAACAGCGCCTTGACCTCGTCGGTGTATTCGGAGAGGCGGCGGATGGAATCCACCGGCGACAGTTCCGCGTTCTCGATGGACAGCAATTGCAGTGTCATCAGTTCGGGAAAGGCGACGAAGTCTGCGTCGTAGTCCGCCGCGATGTCCACGAAGTATTCGACCTGCGTGGCGAATTCCGCGAACGACGAGATCCGGCGTTGTTGGTATTGCACAGAGGCGACGCGCACGTTGTCGGGCAGCCGGTGGCTTTGCGACACGCGCGGCATGTCGGGCTGGTCGAGCCGGTGCGGATTGCGCCAGACCAGGTGCGCGGCATACCCGAGCGATTCGTGGTCGGAGGGCACGTAACCACGGAGCAGGCCGATCACCTCGAAGCCGTTGCGCAGCTGGAAACTCAATGTGGGATCGCGGCGGCTGCCTTCGACCACGGCCTGCACGTAGGCCTCGGCGCTGCCATAGCGCCCGATGGCACGGGCCAGCCCGGGCACACGGCCGCCGAAGACGATGCCGCGCAGCTTCAGGTCGGTGCACAGGCGCTTGCGCGCCATGTAAAGACGCTGGCCGATGCGCATGCCGCGATAGTCGGGGTGGACCACCACTTCCATGCCGTACAGCCAGTCGCCCTCCGGATCGTGCCGTGACGCGAACCCGCCGCCGGTGATCTGCATCCAGGTATGCGGCGCAAGCGCTACCGCCTCCGCGATGCGAAAGGTGGCGCAAAACCCTACGATGCGGCCTTCGTATTCGACGACGAACTGGCCCTCGGGGAAGTGCGTCTGCTGGCCGTGCAGCATTTCCGCGGAATGGCCCCATTCGGCCGTGTACACCCGCGCCGTGAGGGCCACGAGTTCCGGAACGTCGGCGGGGCGGGCCAGGCGAAGCAGCAATTTGGGCGGCTGTGAAGCCTTGCTCTCGTTCATGCCCCCTATTATGCGCCAGCCCCGAATCGTCACCGCGACCGGCGGCATCGGCTGCCTCCGCAGTGGTGGCACGGAGTACCATGCCGCATCCCCGGCCCACAGGATCCCCTCATGTCGAGTACCGCCGTCAGCGCAGACTTTCTCTGGCAAGGGGGCGCGTGGCGTGCCGGGGGCGACGTGGCACTCGACATAGCATCGGGCCGCTTCGATACGGCGGCTGGTGAGGCGTCCCGGATCGGCCGTTTCGTACTGCCGGGCATGCCCAACCTGCACTCGCACGCGTTCCAGCGGGCGATGGCCGGATTGGCCGAACGGCGTGGCCCGGGCGAAGACAGCTTCTGGACCTGGCGCGAAACCATGTATGCGTTTGCGGAAGCCATCGACCCGGACGACCTGAAGGCCATCGCCACGCAACTCTATGTCGAGATGGTGAAAGCCGGCTACACCCAGGTATGCGAATTCCATTACCTGCACCATGGGCCGCGCGGCGTGCCGTATGCCGATCCCGCGGCCATGTCGCTGGCGTTGATGGAGGCTGCGAAGGACGCCGGCATCGGCCTGACGCTGTTGCCTGTGCTGTACATGACCGGCGGTTTCGACGGGCGTCCGCTCTCGGACCGGCAGCAGCGCTTCCGCCATGACGTGGGCAGCTTCGTGAGCCTGCTCGAGCGCCTGGCGCCGATGCAGGACGACATGTTCACGCTGGGCATCGCGCTGCACTCGCTGCGTGCCGTGCCGGAAGACGCGATGCGCTCGCTGCTTGCGACGGGCATCGCCAAGGAGCTGCCGGTACACATCCACATCGCTGAGCAGATCGGCGAGGTGCAGGATTGCCTCGCGGTCCGTGGCGCGCGACCGGTGGAATGGTTGTTCGACCATGCCGACGTCAACGCACGCTGGACGCTCATCCATGCGACGCACCTGACGGCGCAGGAAACGCACCGCCTCGCGAAGAGCGGCGCGGTGGCCGGTCTGTGTCCCACCACCGAGGCGAACCTCGGCGACGGCCTCTTCCCGCTCGCCGCTTTCATCGACGCGGGGGGCACGTTCGGCATCGGCTCGGACTCGCACATTTCCGTCTCGCCCGTCGAGGAACTTCGCTGGCTGGAGTACGGACAGCGGCTCGTTACGAGGCACCGCAACGTCGCCGCGCGCCAGCCCGAGGAAAGTGTGGGCACGGCGCTCTGGCAGCGTGCGCTCGACGGGGGCGTCAAGGCGGCGGCGAGCGACATCGGCAGGTTGGCGGCGGGAGCCCGTGCCGACCTTCTCGTCCTCGACGATCGTTCGCCCTTGCTCGCCGCGCGCGACGAGGCGGACGTGATGGACAGCTTCCTTTTCGCCGGCAACACGCCGCTGGTGCGCGACGTGATGGTGGGCGGCCGTTGGCGCGTACGCGATTTCGCGCACGTGGCGGAAGACTCGGCCGCGAAGGCTTATCGCGGTGTGGTGGAGAGGTTGGCGGCCGCCTGACCGGCCGGGCCCGAGGGGCACTTCGGCTTTCCGTAGAGTCCTTCCGCGGCCGGTTCGTTCGCCTTGGCCGCTTCGGGCGAGGCGTAGACCGTCACGCCGAGATCGCAATGGTTCTCGCGCAGCGTGAAGCGAATCGTGTCCATGCGCGTGGGCGGTGTGTCGTCGAGCACGCAGGTGCTGCCTTTCGCGAGCCGCACGGTAACCTGGTTCGCATCCGCGTCGACCACCTCGAAACGGGCGTTGCTGCAACCCTTCCAGCTCAGCGTGTCCTTGTCGATGCTGAGCATGCGCAGCCCGACGAAGGCGTTGCTGTACGGCTCCCAGTCGCCCGCCAGCCATGCCGGAGCGGGTTGGGCGGTAATAAGGACGGCGAGGGCGAGTAGCGTGTTCATGGTGACGTCGAAAGATAGCGGATAGACGGGAAGGGTGCTTGCATCGCCCGTCGCGACGTGTTTTAGTCGGGCCATGCTTCGCATCGCCGCCAATAACGCCAATAACAATAACCGTGCCCGGAACATCGGGAGGGTCGGCGTGTAGGCGGTTTCAGGCGAAACCATCCGAATCACGAAAGGCCCGCCCTCCAAGGCGGGCCTTTTTCTTTGCGTGCTTTCTTACATGGAGTGCAAGACCTATGTGTTCGATCCTGGGAATATTCGGCCTCTCGGCCGGCGACGACCTCGTCGCCTTGCGCGCGCGGGCCATGGAGCTTTCGCAGCGGCAGCGCCATCGCGGCCCGGACTGGAGCGGTGTCTTCGTGGACGACGGCGCGATCCTCGTCCACGAGCGCCTGGCCATCGTCGACCCGGCCAGCGGCGCGCAGCCCTTGCGCTCCCCGGACGGTGACCTGGCGCTGGCCGTGAACGGCGAGATCTACAACCATCGCGAACTTCGCGCCGCCAGCGACTACGCCTTCACCACCGGCTCCGATTGCGAGGTGATCAACGCGCTCTATCGGGAGCACGGCGACGACTTCGTGCACGAACTCAACGGCATCTTCGCGTTCGCGCTGTGGGACGCCGGGCGTCGGCGCTTCCTGGTCGCACGCGATCCGCTGGGGGTATGCCCCCTGTACTGGGGGCACGACAGGGAAGGGCGCCTCTACGTCGCCTCGGAGATGAAGGCGCTGACCGGCGTTTGCGCCGACGTGGCGCCTTTCCCTCCGGGGCACGTCTACGACAGCCTGCGCGGGGAGGCGGTGCCCTATTGGTCGCCCACGTGGCGGGATTACGCCGCGACGGAGGGCCGGACGATCGAACCTGCCGCCCTGCGTGCGGCCTTCGAGGCCGCGGTGCACCGGCAGATGATGACCGACGTGCCCTATGGCGTGCTGCTGTCGGGCGGGCTCGACTCGTCCCTGGTGGCGGCCGTGGCCGCGAGCTTCGCGCGTCGCCGTATCGAAGACGACGACGCGGCCGAGGCCTGGTGGCCGCGCCTGCATTCGTTCGCCATCGGTCTCGAAGGATCGCCGGACCTCAAGGCGGCGGAGATCGCGGCAGCCGCGCTCGGTACCGTGCACCATGGCTTCCGTTACACGCTCGAAGAGGGATTGGACGCGCTGCCAGAGGTGGTCCGGCACATAGAAACCTACGACGTCACCACCATCCGCGCATCCACGCCGATGTTCCTGCTCGCGCGGCGCATCAAGGCGATGGGCGTGAAGATGGTTCTCTCCGGCGAGGGATCGGACGAAATCTTCGGTGGCTACCTGTACTTCCACAAGGCCCCGTCGGCTCGCGAATTCCACGAGGAAACCGTGCGCAAGCTCGACGCCTTGCAGTATTACGACTGCCTCCGCGCGAACAAGTCGATGTCCGCCTGGGGCGTGGAGGCTCGGGTGCCGTTCCTGGACCTCGAATTCCTGCATACCGCCATGGCCTTCGACGCCGACGCCAAGATGGTGGCTCGCAAGGGCATCGAGAAAGGCGTGTTGCGCGAAGCGTTCGATGGCGCGCTTCCGGCGGAAATCCTGTGGCGGCAGAAGGAGCAGTTCAGCGACGGCGTCGGATACGGCTGGATCGACGGCCTGAAGGACCATGCCGAGAAACAGGTGTCCGACCGGGAATTCGCCGCCGCGGCGGCCCGCTTCCCGTTCAACACGCCGGCCACCAAGGAGGCCTATTTCTACCGCTGCCTGTTCGAAAAGCACTTCCCGGGCGAGGCCTGCGCGGCCACGGTACCCGGCGGCAAGTCCATCGCATGCTCGTCCCCGGCGGCGCTGGCCTGGGATCCGGCGTTCGCGGCTGCGGCGGATCCCTCGGGAAGGGCGGTGCGCGGCGTGCACCGGGAGGCGCTGCCTGCGTGAGAGGCGGGGGCCGGGACCGGGGAGCGGAGGGCGCAAGCACCACGCGGGGGTACTCCGCGTGCCTTCGGCAGCCGCCCCGATTCCCGCCTCCGACCTCGGCTTTGCTACACTTCGCTGTTCACGCCGATGCCAACCGCATCGCCATAACAGGTACGAATTCCCATGATCGAAATCAATCCGATCCTCGCGCAGATCGCGGACCTCAAGGGCCGCGTCGAGTCGCTTAGGGGGTATCTTTGACTACGCCGTCAAGAAAGAACGGTTAGAGGAAGTCAATCGCGAGCTCGAGAGTCCCAACGTCTGGGACGACCCGAAGCGCGCGCAGGAACTGGGCCGCGAGCGCGCCCAGCTCGACACCATCGTTACCGGCATCGACGAGATGACCGCCTCGCTGGACGACGCGAAAGAGCTGCTCGACATGGCCGCCGCCGATGGCGACGAAGCCACCGTGCAGTCCATCGTCGACGACCTGAACAAGGTCGACGCCCGCGTCGGCAAGCTCGAATTCCAGCGCATGTTCTCGGGTGAGCTCGACGCCGCCCCGGCCTTCGTCGACGTACAGGCGGGCGCAGGCGGCACCGAGGCCCAGGACTGGGCTGAAATGCTGCTGCGCATGTACCTGCGCTGGGCGGAGTCGCGCGGCTGGAAGACCGAGCTCATGGAAGTGAGCGCGGGCGAAGTCGCGGGTATCAAGTCCGCCACGTTCCGCGTGGAAGGCGATTACGCCTACGGCTGGCTGAAGACGGAGATCGGCGTGCACCGCCTGGTGCGCAAGAGCCCGTTCGACTCGGACAACCGCCGGCATACCAGCTTCACTTCCGTGTTCGTGTCGCCCGAAGTGGACGACAACATCGAGATCGACATCAATCCCGCCGACCTGAAGACCGACGTCTACCGCTCATCGGGCGCCGGCGGCCAGCACGTGAACAAGACCGAGTCGGCCGTGCGTATCACGCACATCCCGACGAACACGGTCGTCGCCTGCCAGACCGAACGCAGCCAGCACGCCAACCGCGATCGCGCCATGAAGATGCTGAAGGCGAAGCTGTACGAACTGGAAGTCCAGAAACGGAACGCCGAGAAAGACGCCCTGGAAGCCACCAAGTCCGACATCGGTTGGGGCAGCCAGATCCGCAACTACGTGCTCGACCAGTCCCGCATCAAGGACCTCCGCACCGGCATCGAACGCTCCGACACCCAGAAGGTGCTCGACGGCGACCTCGACGAATTCGTCGAGGCAAGCCTCAAGGCCGGTCTCGAGGCCGGCTCCAAGCGCATCGACGCCTGATCCACCACGGGGCGCCCGCGCCCCGCACCCACCAAGAAGCCAACCCGACGCCATGACCGAAAACGCCAACGCCACAGCCTCCGCCATTGCCGCCGACGAGAACCGACTCATCGCCGAGCGTCGCGAGAAACTGAAAGCGCTGCGCGCGCAGGGCATCGCCTATCCGAACGACTTCAAGGTGGACAGCTTCGCCGGCGACCTCCAGGACGAGTTCGCCGACAAGGAAACCTGGACCGCCGAGGCCATCGAGGCCGCGCCGCGCCGCGTGGCCGTCGCCGGCCGCATCATCCTGATGCGCGGCCAGGGCAAGGTCAGCTTCGTGCAGATGCAGGACGGCACCGGCCGTATCCAGCTCTTCGTGCACCAGGGCACGCTGGGCGAGGAAGGCTACGAAGCGTTCAAGCGCTGGGACCTCGGCGACATCGTCGGGGCCACCGGCCTGCTCATGCGCACGAAGACGGGCGAGCTCTCGGTCAAGGTCGACGCCATTCGCCTCCTCACCAAGTCGCTGCGCGGCCTGCCGGACAAGCACCACGGCCTGGCCGACGTGGAGCAGCGTTATCGCCAGCGCTACGTCGACCTCATCGTTACCGAGGAATCGCGCCGCACCTTCGCGCTGCGCTCGAAGATCATCAGCCACGTGCGCCGCTGGCTCGAAGACCAGCCGCGCCGCTTCATGGAAGTGGAAACGCCGATGATGCACGTGATTCCCGGCGGGGCCACCGCGCGACCGTTCACCACGCACCACAACGCGCTCGACATTCCGCTGTTCCTGCGCGTAGCGCCGGAGCTTTACCTGAAGCGCTTGGTCGTCGGCGGCTTCGACCGCGTGTACGAAATCAACCGCAACTTCCGTAACGAGGGCGTGTCCACGCGGCACAACCCCGAATTCACGATGCTGGAGCTGTACCAGGCGTACGCCACCTACCACGAGATCATGGACCTCACCGAGGGCATGATCCGTTCGGCGGCGACGGACGTCGTGGGCGGCACCGTTATCGAATGGGACGGCGCCACCGTCGACCTCGGCCCGGCGTTCCGCCGCTGGCGCATGGAAGACGCGGTGCTCGAACTCAACCCCGAGATCAAGCCGGGCGAGCTGCGCGATCGCGAGGCCATGGCGGCGCACGCCGCGCGGCTGGGCATCCACGTGAAGCCGTCGTACGGGTGGGGCAAGCTGCTGCTCGAAGTCTTCGAGGCCACCGTCGAACACACCCTGATCCAGCCCACCTTCATCACCGATCATCCGGTGGAAGTCTCGCCGCTGGCGCGCGAGAGCGACACCGACAAGGGCATCACCGATCGCTTCGAGCTCTTCATCAACGGCAAGGAAATCGCCAACGGCTTCTCGGAGCTCAACGATTCCGAAGACCAGGCGGCCCGCTTCCAGGCCCAGGTGGACGCGAAGGATGCCGGCGACGACGAGGCCATGCACTACGACGCGGACTACATCCGTGCGCTCGAAGTCGGCCTGCCGCCCACTGGCGGTCTCGGGGTGGGCATCGACCGCCTCGTGATGCTGCTCACCGGCTCGTCGTCCATTCGCGACGTGCTGCTGTTCCCGACCATGCGTCCCGAGGCCTGAGCCTCGTCATTCCGGAGTCCGTCCCATGTGGTATGCCATCGTCGCCCTCGATCATCCGAACTCGCTCGAAAAGCGCATGGCTGCGCGCCCGGCGCACGTAGCCCGCCTGAAGGCGCTGCTCGAAGAAGGCCGGCTGAAGCTGGCCGGGCCGTTTCCGGCCATCGACTCGGAAGACCCGGGCGAGGCGGGCTTCGACGGCAGCATGATCGTCGCCCAGTTCGCCGATCTCGCCACGGCCAAGGCCTGGGCCGATGCCGATCCTTATGTGGAAGCCGGGGTGTACCGCGAGGTGTCGGTCCGTCCGTTCCGGGTGACCCTGCCGTGACCGTCGAGAAGGTCGAGCGCATCCGGTACCTGCTGACGCAGGCGCTGGCTCCGCTCGAACTCGACGTGATCGACGAAGGGCACAAGCACGTGGGCCATACGGGGCAGGGCAAGGGCCATTTCTTCGCCCGGATCGTGAGCCCCGCCTTTGCCGGCAAGAACCCCATCCAGCGCCATCGCATGGTGTACGAGGCCTTGGCTGAGATGATGCCGGACGGCATCCACGCCCTGTCGATCGAGGCGAAGGCGCCCGGCGAGTAGGAACGCGCCTTGCGCGTTCATGCCCGTGTCGGGCGCGGCATCTTTTGAGGTTCTTTGATTTGGCTTGCCCTGTGGGAGCCGCTTCAGCGGCGATACGTGGTCGCGAGAGCGCCCGCTGCCGCGGGATCGCCGGCGTAGCCGGCTCCCATAAAGGTCTAATTCGTGATTTCAATAGGTTACAGTAGGTTTCTCGTGTAACCTCGCGTATTGCGCACCCCGCCCCCCTTTGGCAAAGTGGTCGATCAGCCGAGGGGAGGCTCCCGAACGGGGCCCACGGCCGCGTCCCAACGGAAAACATAATGCGTCTGACCACGATCAAGCTGGCGGGATTCAAGTCCTTCGTCGATCCCACCACGCTGCACCTGCCCACCAACATGACCGGCGTCGTCGGCCCGAATGGCTGCGGCAAGTCGAACATCATCGACGCCATCCGCTGGGTCATGGGTGAGTCCGCCGCCAGCCGTCTGCGCGGCGACTCCCTCACCGACGTCATCTTCTCCGGCTCCAGCGCGCGCAAGCCCGTGGGCCAGGCGGCGGTTGAACTCATCTTCGACAACAGCGACGGCACCATCCAGGGCGAATACGCCAGCTTCGCCGAGATCTCCGTGAAGCGCGTGGTCAGCCGCGACGGCCAGTCGGCTTATTTTCTCAATGGCGGGCGCTGCCGCCGCCGCGACATCACGGACCTGTTCCTCGGCACGGGCCTGGGCCCGCGCTCCTACTCGATCATCGAGCAGGGCATGATCAGCCAGATCATCGAGGCGGCGCCGGAAGAATTGCGCATGCACCTGGAGGAGGCCGCCGGCATCTCCAAGTACAAGGAGCGGCGCAAGGAAACCGAGAGCCGCATCAAGTCCACGCGCGAAAACCTCGACCGCGTGCGCGACGTGCGCGACGAGGTGGAAAAACAGCTCGACCACCTGAATCGCCAGGCCCGCGCGGCCGAGCGCTGGAAGGCCTTCAAGGAAGAGCACACGCGGCGCGAGGCGGAACTGCGCGCGCTCGAATACAGGAGCCTGCATCGCCAGCATGAAGGCGAGGGTTCCGGCCTGCGCGAAGCGGAACTCGAGATCGAAAAACACCTCGCGGCCCAGCGGCAGGTCGAGGCGCAGCTGGAAAGCGTGCGCGAGCGTCACCACGGCGCCAGCGAACACCTCAACCAGGTACAGGCCGACGTATACAAGGTCGGTGCCGAGATCGCGCGCGTGGAGCAGCAGGTGCGGCACAACCGCGACCTGAGCGAACGCCTGACCCGTTCGCGTGCCGACGCCGAGCGCGAGCACGAGGAATTGCAGGGCCACATCGCGGCCGACCGCGAACAGATCGAAACGCTGCGCATGGCGCTTGCCGAAGGCGAGCCGAAGCTCGAAGCCTTGCAGCAGATCCAGGAAGAAACCGGCGAGGCACAGCGTGCCACCGAAGCCCGGCTGGCCGACTGGCAGCAGCGCTGGGATGCGCACACCCGCGGCGCTTCCGAGTCCAGCCGTGCCGCTGAAGTGGAGCGCACGAAGCTTGCCTATCTCGACCGCCAGGCCGTCGACCTGTCGCGCCGCCGTGAGGCCCTCGAAGCCGAGCAGCGTGCCACCGACGTCGCTGCGCTCGATGCCGCCGCGGAGCAGCTCGACACCGAGCACGAAACCCAGCGCGAACGCGTGGAGCAGCTGGGCGGCGTACTCGACCAACACAAGGCGGCTTACGAGGGTGCCCTCGAGGAAGAACGCCAGGTCCAGTCGGCGCTGAACGACGCGCGCCAGCAATTGCAGACCGCTCGTGGACGCCAGGCCTCCTTGGAGGCGCTGCAAACGGCGGCGCTGGGCCAGGAAGAGTCCGCCGCCACCGGCTGGCTCGCACGCCTCGGCCTGGATCGGTCGCGCCGCCTCGGCGAATCGCTGCAGGTGGATGCCGGTTACGAATCGGCCGTGGAAACAGTGCTCGCCGGCGTGCTCGACGGCGTACTGGTCGAGTCGCCGGATGCGCTCGCCGGGGAATTCGCCTCGCTGGGCGAAGCCGATGTGGCCTTGTTCGCGGGAGCCCAGGGCGGTCCCGGCAGCGCCGGCACATTGGCCGCGCACGTTCGCGGGCCGCTCGCGGCCGTGAACATGCTCGGCAACATCTTCGTGGTGGACACGGTGGAGGACGCCGCGGCCCGCGTGGGGTCGCTGGCGGCACACCAGTCGGTGATTACGCGTGACGGCGCCTGGATGGGGCCGGGCTGGGTGCGCATACGTCGCGCCTCGGGCAACCAGGTGGGCGTGCTGGCGCGTGAGCGCGACCTCCGCCAGCTCAACGAGCAGATCGAAACCCTCGAAGCCACCATCGAGGAGCGCACCGAACAACTGGAAGGGCTGCGCACGCGCAAGTTCGAAACCGAGCGCCAGCGCGACGACGCGCAACGCGACCTTTACGCCGCGCACCGTCGCCTGTCGGAGCTCGCGGGGCAGTTGCAGAGCCACCGCGGCAAGATGGAAACGGCGCGTGCGCGCGCCGAAAAGGTCGGCGGCGAAATCTCCACGATCGTCGACCAGCTCGACGAACTGGAAGGCCAGACCCGTGAAGCGCGCGCGCGGCTCGACGAGGCCGTGGGCCACATGGGCGACCGCGAGGACGAGCGCCGCGGGCTCGAGAACGAGCGTCGCGAGTTGCTCGAAGCCCGCGAGGAAGCCCGCATCAACGCGCGCGAAGCCGCCGACCAGGCGCACCAGCTCGCCCTGGGCATGGAATCCAAGCGCTCCGCGCTGACCTCGCTGGAGCAGGCGCTGGCACGCCTGGACACGCAGTTGCGCCAGGTGGTGGCGCGCCGCGACGAGATCGACCAGCAACTCGCGGCGGGCTCCGACCCGATCGCGGAACTGGAAGCCGAACGACAGACCTACCTCGACCAGCGCCTGCTGGTCGACCGCCAGCTCGTGGAGGCGCGCCGTGCGCTCGAAGACTGCGACGCGGAATTCCGCAAGCTGGAGCAGGACCGCCAGCGCACCGAGCACCTGCTGAACCAGGTGCGCGAAAGCGTCTCCGAGAAGCGCCTCGCCGCGCAGGCGCTGCAATTGCGCGCGGAGCAGCTTGCGCAGGCCATCGTCGCTTCGGGCCTGGAGCTCGAAGCTCTGTTGTCCGAACTGGCCGAAGATGCCGAGCCGCAACACTGGCAGCAGCAGCTGGTGGACCTCTCGCAGAAGATCGCCCGCCTGGAACCGGTGAACCTCGCCGCCATCCAGGAGCACGCCGAGCAGTCGCAGCGCAAGGAATACCTCGACGCGCAGCTCACCGACCTCGCCGGTGCGCTGGAAACCCTGGAAGGCGCAATCAAGAAGATCGACCGCGAGACCCGGCAGCGTTTCAAGGAAACCTTCGACCGCGTGAACGCCGGCGTGCAGGAACTGTTCCCGCGCCTGTTCGGCGGCGGTCACGCCTACCTGGAACTCACCGGCGAAGACCTGCTCGACACGGGCGTGGCGATCATGGCCCGTCCACCCGGCAAGCGCGTATCCAACATCACGCTGCTGTCCGGCGGTGAGAAGGCGCTCACGGCCGTGTCGCTCGTGTTCGCCATCTTCGGCCTCAATCCGGCGCCGTTCTGCCTGCTCGACGAGGTGGACGCCCCGCTGGACGAGGCCAACGTCGGCCGCTTCTCGGCGATGGTGCGCGAGATGAGCGAGAAGGTGCAGTTCATCTTCGTGAGCCACAACAAGGCCACGATGGAAGCCGCACACCAGCTCTGCGGCGTTACCATGCGTGAGCCGGGCGTCTCGCGTCTCGTCCAGGTCGATCTGGCCGAGGCGTCCAAGCTCGTCGGCGTCGCCTGAGCACTACCTGAGGAATCGAACCCATGAATCCCGCCATCGGCCTCGCCTGGAATCCCGCGGTAGGCATCCCGATGCTGTTCGTCGGCATCGTCGTGCTCGTGCTGCTCTGGCTGTTCGGGCAGCCGCGCAAGGAGCAGGGCCGGCGCAAGCCCGTGCAGGAACAGCCGGAGCGCGCCCGCGAGCGCCGTGAGCCGGTGTTCGGCGACGAAGCCGAGCAGGATGCCGACGAGGACGGACTCACGTCGTTCCGGGCGCGCGAGGACGACGACGCCAACGACCCGCTGTTCAATCCCAAGCCCGCGCAGGGCGAACTCGACGTCGACCTCCGCGCCGAACTCGAGCGCCTGGGCGCCTCGCTGGCCGGCGAACGCACCGCCTCGGCGGCACCCGTGCTGCCGGACGAGCCCGCGCGCGCGGGTCGCGTCGATCCCCGCCTGGACCTCCCGTTCGAGGTCGACGAGCCGGTGGCCGCCGCGCCGATTCCCGCTCCGGCTCCCGCCCCAGCGCCTGCACCGCCGCCGAGGACGCCGCCCCGGTCCGACCTCGGCCGCCGCCCGACCAACGCGCCCGTCGAGCGCATCGTCAGCCTCTATGTCGTCGCCCGCGAGGGCAGCAAATTCAACGGCGCCGACCTCGTCGTCGCGGCCGAGAAGGCTGGCCTCGAATTCGGCGACATGGGCATCTACCACCGGCTGGTGGACGGCCATCCGGAGCAGGGACCGATCTTCAGCGTGGCCAACCTGGTGAAGCCGGGCAATTTCGACATGGCCCGCATCGCCACCTTGCAGACGCCGGGACTGTCTTTCTTCATGGCGTTGCCGGGGCCGGCCCCCGCGCTCGACGCCTGGGACGCCATGCTGCCGACCGCGCAGCGCCTGGCCGAACTGCTGGATGGCCTCGTCCTTGACGAAGAGCGCAATGCGCTCGGCCGCCAGCGCATCGCGCATATTCGCGACGAGCTTCGCGGCTGGGACCGCGGGCACGAAGGCGAAGAGATCAAGTTCGGGCAATAAGGCATGTATACGCCGAGGGATTTCGTCGAGGCACGCGTCCCCGTCCTGCACGAGGCCATCCGCGCGAACGCCTTCGGCACGCTGGTGACCGCGGGCGCCGGCGGCATCGAGGCCACGCACCTTCCGTTCGTGCTCGCTCGCGACGAAGGCCCCCTGGGCACCCTGTACGCGCATGTGGCCCGCGGCAACGACCACATCGCGCGCCATTCCGGCGAAGTCCTTTCGATCTTCACCGGACCGCACGCATACATCTCGCCGAACGGCTATCCCGGCAAGGCCACGCACCATCGCGAAGTGCCCACCTGGAATTACATCGCGGTGCATGCGTACGGCGTGCCGGAAACATTCACCGACCCGGATCGCCTCCTCGACCTCCTGTCGCGCCTGACCGACCAGTCCGAGCACGACAGCGGCCAGGCCCAACCGTGGAAGCTGAGCGACGCGCCGGCGGACTACGTGGCACCGATGCTGCGAGGCATCGTCGGCATTCGCCTGCCCATCGCCCGCATCGAAGGCAAATGGAAGCTCGGCCAGAACCGCCCGGCCGAAGACCGCGAGGGCGCGGCACAACTGCTGAGCCAAAACCCCGGCGACAACGCACAGGCCATCGCCAAGGTCATGCGCTCGATCTAGGGCACGTCAGGACCGGATGCCCTCGACTCCAGACATCGCGGCGAGTGTGGGAAGCGCGCTGGCGCGCGAACAATCTCGCCACACCGTCGCGAGCACCCGTTCGCGCGCTAGCGCGCTTCCCACACTTGCCACAGGGTCCTGTCTATCTTGCAAGGTTCTCGCGAGCTTTCCTCGCCGCCATGGCGGCTCCCCCCGCCCGGACGCCCGGGTCCGCCGGGGCGCAAGCCATAAGACACTGCCGCGCAGCGGCCTCCTTTCCCAAGGAACGACGTAAGTCTTCGCGGCGAGGGGGCGGCTGCCGGTTTCCAGGCCACGGCACAGGCGCCGATGCGAGGCCGCCAGGCGAGCCCACCCTACGAAGCGAAACACGCGCAACAAGAAAGCGGCGGCGAAGCCATACAAGCCGCGAGCCGCACGAGTAGCCGACCCTACGCAGCGGCCAGCGGCGTCGGATCGAGAGAAAACACCATGGCACGTTCACACTACCGCAACGCCCGGATGCGTCACTGTCGCAGCCTTCGCGTGCCCGGGTCATTGGCACGATGCATACATCCGGCCCGGCATGCTTGTGTCCATTCCCCAGGAACGCGAGTCACATGCAGGCCAGCCATAGTGCGCCCTTTCGAATCTATTACCTGCATCCCCTCCTTGCGGGGCCGTTGACCGCGTGGAACGCGTGGATCGAGCACGCGGCCGGACTCGGATTCCGCCAGCTGCTGGTCGCGCCCCCTTTTGAAACCTCACCTTGCGGCGACGTCTTCGTCACGAGGGATTTCGATCGCATGAATCCGGCGCTTGGCGACGGCGACGCGACCACGCGGCTGGCGCAGATCGCGAAGGCGTGCCGGGCGCACGATCTTGAATTGTGGCTGGACCTGCCGCTCGACGAACTGTCGTCCGATGCGCCGTTGCGCGCTCAGCACCCGGAATGGTTCCGCGCGGTGGCGGCCCAGCATGGCACGCCCGATCCGCGCTGGACGCCGAGCGAGAGCGACAGCGCGCGTTGGCGCCTCAACGATCCCGACGTGGCCCGGGCAGCTGGTGCGTGGTGGGTGGAGCGTCTGCGCACGTGGATTGCGGCGGGCGTGACCGGCTTCCGTGTGATTCATCCGCAGCGTCTTCGTTCGAACGTGTGGAAGACGCTGACCGACGCCGCCCGCGCCAACGCACCGCGCGTGTCGTTCCTGGCGTGGACTCCGGGCCTCACGCCCGACGAACTGGCTGCGCTCGAGGGCGCCGGTTTCGACGCGGTGGTGTCTTCCGCCAACTGGTGGGATTTCCGCGCCCCTTGGTTCGCCCAGGAAGCGGAACGGCTTGCCACGGTGGCGCCCGCGCTGGCGTGCACGGAAGAGCCGTTCGCCAGGCGGCTTGGCGACGAACTCGGCGAAGAGAACCAGCTCGAGCACGCCTATGGCCGTGCGATCGCGTTCAGCGCGACGTCTTCAGCCGGCTGGATGATGCCGATGGGGTTCGAATTCGCGGTACATGATGCGCTCGATCCGCGGCGCGGCAACGCGCTCACGCCGTCCGCGCTCGCGAAGGACGGTGTCCTCGATCTTTCCGGGGTCGTGAGGGCAGCCAATGCCGGGGTGGGTGACCATGTGGCCACTCGTCCGCAGGTGGTGGTCGGCCACGGTGTCGCGGCCTTCCTCACCCTGGACTCGGCGGATCCACGCACGTCGACGGGCGCGACGCTGACTCTGGTGAATGCGTCGCTGGACCGCGAGGTCGCGGTGCAGGCGGCGGACGCCTTGATCGGTGCCGCATCGCACTTTGCGCCGTGGACGACCGCCGATGGGCGAAAGATTTTCGAGCAGGGCGAGGCGATCACCCTCGCGCCCGGCGATGTGCTCACTCTGCGCGGCACCCCGTCCGCGCCCATCAAGCGCAAGCTCGGCACCAGTGCGCAGAAGGAGTTCCTGCAAGCCGCGACACGCGCTCCCAGGGTCATGATCGAAGCGGTGCAGCCGACCGTCGACGACGGCCGTTTTCCCGCCAAGCGCATCGTAGGCCAACCGGTGACGGTTACGGCCGACGTGTTCATGGACGGCCACGATGTGCTCGCCGCCCGCCTGCGTTATCGGTCTGCCGACGAGAAGGCATGGCGAGAGACGCCGATGGTGCTCGTGAACAACGATATCCATACGGCGACGTTCACGCCGATGCGTATCGGTCGTTACGAATTCCAGGTCGAGGCGTGGCGGGATCCGTTCGCCACGTACCGGCACGAGATCGAATTGAAGCACGCCGCGAACGTGCCCCTCTCGCTGGAACTGGAAGAGGGCAGGTTGCTGGTCGAGAAACGAGCCGCCGGTGTATCCGGTCCGAAAGCCAAGGCCTTGCGCAGCCTGGCCGCGGCCGTGGCGAAGAGCGAAGGGGATGAGAGGCTCGAGCTATTGCTGGCCGAAAGTACGCTCGCCCTGATGACGGCGACCGATCCCCGCGAGCAATCCAGCATCACCGATGCATTTCCCCTGGAAGTGGATCGTCGCGAAGCCAGCTTCGCCAGCTGGTACGAACTGTTCCCTCGGTCCATGACGGCATCGAAGGCCGAACACGGCACGTTCCGGAACACGATCGCTCGCCTGCCGGCCATCCGCGACATGGGCTTCGACGTGCTGTATTTCCCGCCGATCCATCCGATCGGCAAGGCCTTCCGGAAGGGCCCGAACAATTCGCTCACGCCCGGTCCGGACGACCCCGGCAGCCCTTACGCCATCGGTTCGCCGGACGGCGGGCACACGGCCATCCATCCGCAGCTCGGTACGCTGGAGGACTTCCGCGCGCTGCGCGACGCCGCGCACGAGCAGGGACTGGAACTGGCCCTCGATTTCGCCATCCAGTGCTCGCCCGACCATCCGTGGCTCAAGGAGCATCCGGAATGGTTCGACTGGCGCCCCGACGGCAGCATCAAGTACGCCGAGAATCCACCGAAGAAGTACCAGGACATCGTCAACGTCGACTTCTACGCCGACGGTGCCGTGCCGTCGCTCTGGCAGGCGCTGTGCGACGTGGTGCTCTTCTGGGCGGCCGAGGGCGTGCGCACCTTCCGCGTCGACAATCCGCACACCAAGCCGTTCCCGTTCTGGGAATGGATGATCGCGCGGGTGCGCGCCAAGTACCCGGACGCGCTTTTCCTCTCGGAGGCGTTCACCCGGCCGAAGCCGATGTACCGCCTCGCGAAGGTAGGTTTCAGCCAGTCGTATACCTATTTCACCTGGCGCAATTCGAAGCAGGAGTTCATCGACTACCTCACGGAGTTGACCACGACGGCGCCGAAGGACTTCTTCCGGCCGAACTTCTTCGTCAACACGCCCGACATCAATCCGTACTTCCTGCAGACCTCCGGCCGGCCGGGCTTCCTCATCCGGGCCGCGCTGGCCACCACCCTCTCCGGATTGTGGGGCATGTACTCCGGTTTCGAGATCTGCGAATCCGCACCCGTACCCGGGAAGGAGGAATACCTGGATTCGGAGAAGTACGAGATCCGCATCCGCGACTTCGACGCGCCGGGAAATATCGTGGCCGAGATTACCCGGCTGAACCACATCCGCAGGGCGCATCCCGCCTTGCAGACGCACCTCGGCGTGCGGTTCCTGCCGGCAAACAACGACCAGGTCCTGTTCTTCGAGAAACGCGCGGGTGACGACCTCGTCCTCGTGGCGATCAGCATGGACCCGCACAACGCGCAAGCGGCCGACCTGTCGCTGCCTCTCGGCGACTGGGGACTTTCGGCCGATGCGGCCCTCGACGTCCAGGATCTCCTGCACGACCAATCCTTAAGCTGGCGCGGCACGACGCAGCACGTATGGCTTGGCCTCGGCCAACCGTATGCGGTGTGGCAGGTGCGGCTTCCCGGAGCCTGATCCATGGCAACCCATACCAAAAGAAAGAAGAAAGCGGTCGCCCCCGACTTCTCGAACGATCCCCTCTGGTACAAGGACGCGATCATCTACCAGGTGCACGTGAAGTCGTACTTCGACGCGAACGACGACGGCGTCGGCGACTTCCAGGGATTGATCGACAAGCTCGACTACATCGCGGAACTCGGCGTCAACACACTGTGGCTGTTGCCGTTCTATCCCAGCCCCCGCCGCGACGACGGCTACGACATCGCCGAGTACAAGGCGGTGCACCCGGATTACGGCAAGCTGTCCGATGCGCGGCGTTTCATCGCCGAGGCGCATGCGCGCGGATTGCGCGTGATCACCGAGCTGGTCATCAACCACACGTCGGACCAGCACCCGTGGTTCCAGCGTGCGCGGCACGCGAAGAAGGGGTCCGCGGCCCGCAACTTCTACGTCTGGTCCGATACCGACCAGGCCTACGACGGCACGCGCATCATCTTCCTGGATACCGAGAAGTCCAACTGGACGTGGGACCCTGTGGCCGGCCAGTACTTCTGGCATCGGTTCTTCTCGCACCAGCCCGACCTCAACTTCGACAACCCGGCGGTGCTGAAAGCGGTACTGGACGTGATGCGCTTCTGGCTCGACATGGGCGTGGACGGCCTGCGCCTGGATGCCGTGCCTTACCTCATCGAGCGCGAAGGCACCAACAACGAGAACCTGCCGGAGACGCACGCGATCCTGAAGCTCATACGCGCGGAGATCGACCAGCATTATCCCGACCGCATGCTGCTGGCCGAGGCCAACCAATGGCCGGAAGACACGCAGGACTACTTCGGCAACGGCGACGAATGTCACATGGCGTTCCACTTTCCGCTGATGCCGCGCATGTACATGGCGATCGCGCGCGAAGACCGTTTCCCCATCACCGACATCATGCGGCAGACCCCGGCCATTCCGGAGAACTGCCAGTGGGCGATTTTCCTGCGCAACCATGACGAGTTGACGCTGGAAATGGTGACCGACAACGAGCGCGATTACCTGTGGCAGACCTATGCGGCCGATCGCCGCGCCCGCATCAACCTGGGCATTCGCCGCCGCCTCGCGCCGCTGCTCGAGCGCGACCGTCGCCGCATCGAGCTGATGAACGCGCTGTTGCTGTCGATGCCGGGCACGCCGGTGCTGTACTACGGCGATGAAATCGGCATGGGCGACAATATCCACCTGGGCGACCGCGACGGCGTGCGTACCCCCATGCAGTGGTCGGTGGACCGCAACGGCGGTTTCTCGCGCGCCGATCCGGCCAGCCTGGTGCTGCCGCCGATCATGGATCCGCTCTACGGGTTCCAGGCGATCAACGTGGAAGCGCAGTCGCGCGATCCGCACTCGTTGTTGAACTGGACGCGGCGCATGCTCGCCGTGCGCAAGCGCTACAAGGCGTTTGGCCGCGGCACGCTGAAGTTCCTCTATCCGGGTAATCGCAAGGTACTTGCCTACCTGCGCGAGTACGAAGGCGAACATGTGCTGTGCGTGGCGAACATGTCGCGTGCGCTGCAGGCGGTGGAACTCGACCTGGGGGCTTTCGACGGCCAGGTGCCCATCGAGATCATGGGTGGCTCGTCGTTCCCGCCGATCGGCCAGTTGCCGTATCTACTGACGGTGCCGCCGTACGGCTTCTATGCCTTCCAGATCTGTCCGAACGCGCAGATGCCGTCGTGGCACGAGGTGCCTGCCGAGCCCATGCCGGACTACGAAACGCTGGTGCTGCGCGGCGCCCTGGTGGAAGGCCCGGTGATGGCGCACCACCGCGAGGTCATCGAGAAGCAGGTATTGCCCGGCTACCTCGGCGTGCGCCGCTGGTTCGCGGCGAAGGACCGGGGTATCGAATCGGTGCGCATCGTCTACGCGGTGCCCTGGCCGGACCGTGGCGACGACCTGATCCTCACGGAAGTGGAAGCCACGCTCTCCGATGGCGGGAAGGAGCGCTACAGCTTGCCGGTGGGCATCGTCTGGGAAGACGAGAGCCCTGCCGCACGCGCACAGCAACTGGCCCTGGCCCGGGTACGCCGCGGCCGGCGCGTCGGGTTGCTCACCGATGGCTTCGCCCTCGACGCCTTCGCGAGCGGGCTGCTGATCGGCCTGCGCCAGAACGCGGAACTGCCCATGCATGGCGGCGCCGTTCGCTTCGAAACGACGGCGGCTTTCTCCGGCGTGGTGTTCGATCACGACATCGAGAATCGCTGGCTCACCGGCGAACAGTCGAACAGTTCCATGATCCTGCACGACGCGGGCGTGCTGAAGCTGTTCCGCCGCACGTCGGCCGGCGTGAATCCCGAAGTGGAGATGGGCCGGTTCCTCACCGAGAACGGCTATGCGAACACGGCACCGCTGCTCGGCGAAGTGGTGCGCGTAGGCGAACACGGCGAGCGCACCACGCTCGCCGTGCTGCAGGGCTTCCTGCGCAACCAGGGCGATGCGTGGGGCTGGACGCTCGATTTCCTGCGCCGTAGCTACGACGAGTACAGCCATTCCGGAGACGAAGACCGGAAGGCGGAACTGGAGGGCGGTTACGACGCGTTCGCCGCCGCCGTCGGCAGGCGCCTGGGTGAACTGCATGCCTTGCTCGCGAAGCCGAGCGACCTGCCGGCGTTCTCGCCGGAGACCGCCGACGCCGGCACGGCGGACGCATGGCGCGACGCCATTCGAGAGCAGGTCGGCAGGGCACTGATGTCCGTGGACTCGACGACGGACATGCCGGAAGCGCTTGCCGCCCCTGCGGACGAGTTGCGCCGGCTGGCCGGTACGCTCGACGAGCGCATCGCACGGTTGGCCACGGCGGGCCGCGGAGCGCTCATCACGCGTACGCACGGCGACTTCCACCTGGGCCAGGTGCTGGTGGTGCAGGACGATGCGTACATCATCGATTTCGAAGGCGAGCCCGCCAGGTCGCTGGAGGAGCGCCGCAGCAAGACGTCGCCCTTGCGTGACGTGGCCGGTTTCCTGCGTTCGCTCGATTACGCCGCCGCCATGGCGCGCCGTGGCGAGGACGGCCTGGCACCCGTGGAGGACGAGGGCTTCGGTGTCTTCCTCACTCGCTTCCGCGTCCGTTCGTCACGGGTGTTCCTCGACGCGTACCGGGCAGTGCTTGCCCAGGCCCGGGTGCCCTGGATCGGCGCCGATGCCCTGGACGCGGTGCTCGAGCTTTTCGTGATCGAGAAGGCAGCCTACGAAATCGTCTACGAGGCTGCCAATCGTCCCGGCTGGCTCGACGTTCCCGTGCGCGGCCTGCTGCGGATCGCGCGCGGTGAGTCGCCGACGGAAGGGGAGGAGGCCTCGTGATCGATCCACGCACCTACGGACTGCACGACGAGGCCGCGGTCGATGCCCTGGTCGAGGGACGCCACGGCGATCCGTTCGCGCTGCTTGGCCCGCATACCGTCGAAGGTCGCCGCGTCGTGCGCACGTTGCAGCCCGGCGCCCGCGGCGTCGAACTCATCGACGCGCAAGGGCGCGTCATCGGCGAACTGCAGCGCGTGCACACTGGCGGCCTGTTCGCCGGCTTCCTCGATGGCGACGCGGGATACCGTCTGCGCGTGCACTGGCCCATGGCAGCGCACGACACGCACGACGCCTACGCGTTCGGCACGTTGCTTGGGGACGACGATCTGCGGCTGCTTTCGGAAGGAACGCATATCGAACTCTTCCGCTGCCTCGGCGCGCACCCCGTCACGGTCGACGGCGTGCACGGCGTGCGCTTCGCTGTGTGGGCTCCGAATGCCAAGCGGGTGAGTGTTGTCGGCGACTTCGACAGCTGGGACGGCCGCCGTCATCCCATGCGCAAGCGGGTGCCCGCCGGCGTATGGGAGCTGTTCGTTCCCGGCCTGTTACCTGGCGCACGGTACAAGTACGAAATCTGGGGTGCCGATGGTTCGCTCACGCAGAGGGCGGACCCGGTGGCACTGGCCGCGGAGTTGCCGCCGGCCACGGCGTCGATCGTCGCGGACCCCGCGGCATTCCACTGGACGGACGACGAATGGCTGCGCCGCCGCGGCGCGCTGCATCATGCGGGCTCGCCGATCTCCATCTACGAACTGCATGCCGGCTCGTGGCTGCGTGGAAAGGACGGGGGCGAACTGCACTGGGACGAACTGGGCGAGCGCCTGATCCCTTATGTCGCCGGCATGGGCTTCAGTCACATCGAGTTGCTGCCCATCTCGGAACACCCGTTCGGTGGCTCGTGGGGCTACCAGCCACTGGGCCAGTTCGCACCGACGTCGCGGTTCGGCACGCCCGATGCGTTCGCACGTTTCGTCGACCGCTGCCACGAGGCGGGTATCGGCGTAATCGTGGACTGGGTGCCGGCCCATTTCCCTACCGATATCCATGGCCTCGCGCACTTCGACGGCACCCCGCTTTACGAGCACGCCGACCCCCGCGAAGGGTTCCACCAGGACTGGAACACGCTGATCTTCAACCTCGGCCGCAACGAGGTGTCGGCGTACCTTATCGCCAGCGCACTGGCGTGGCTGGAACGCTTCCATGTGGACGGGCTGCGTGTCGACGCCGTGGCGTCCATGCTGTACCGCGACTACTCGCGCAAGCATGGTGAGTGGGTGCCGAACAAATACGGCGGCCGTGAGAACCTCGAATCCATCGCCTTCCTGCGCCGCGTGAACCAGCTGGTGGCCGAGCGCCACCCGGACTGCATGACCATCGCCGAGGAATCCACGGCATGGCCCGGCGTGACCCAGCCGGTGGAGCAGGGCGGCCTGGGCTTCACCTTCAAGTGGAACATGGGCTGGATGCACGACTCGCTGGAATACATGTCGCGCGATCCCATCCATCGCCGCTGGCACCATGGCGAAATGACCTTCAGCATGGTCTATGCGTACTCGGAGAAGTTCGTGCTGCCCCTATCGCACGACGAGGTGGTGCACGGCAAGCGTTCCCTCCTGGGCCGCATGCCCGGCGATGAGTGGCAACGCTTCGCGAACCTCCGCGCGTATTACGGTTTCATGTGGGGGCACCCGGGCAAGAAGCTGCTGTTCACGGGCGGCGAGATCGCGCAACCGCACGAGTGGAACCACGACGCACAGATCGCGTGGGACCTGCTCGATCATCCATGGCACCTGGGTGTGCAGAAGCTGGTGCGCGACCTCAACAAGGTCTATGCCGCCGCGCCGGCCCTGCACGCCTGGGACGCCGACCCGCGGGGTTTCCGTTGGGTCATCGGTGACGACGCCGCGCAGAGCGTGTTCGCCTGGCTGCGCTTCGCCGACGGCCACCGCCCGGTGCTGGTGGTCAGCAACATGACGCCGGCCGTGCGCCACGGCTTCCGCATCGGCGTGCCCGAAGGGGGGCGCTGGCGCGAGGCGATCAACTCCGACGCCACGGAATACGGCGGCTCCGGCGTCGGCAACGAGGGCGAGCGGCACGCGCAGGACGTTCCATCCCATGGCTTCGAGCGGTCGCTGGTCGTCAGCCTGCCGCCGCTCGCCACCCTCATCTTCGTTGCCGATTGACCAGGAGTACGAATGCCCGCCTTACCCGAACGCATGCAGCCCGGCTCGCCGTATCCGCTAGGCGCAACCTGCGACGGCATGGGAACCAACTTCGCCGTGTTCTCCGCCCATGCGGAGCGCATGGAACTCTGCCTGTTCGACCCCTCCGGCAAACGGGAGATCGCGCGTTACGACCTTCCCGAGTGCACGGACGAGGTCTGGCACGGCTACCTGCCACGGGTACGCGGCGGCGCGCTGTACGGGTTCCGCGCGCACGGCCCGTATGCACCGGAGGAAGGCCACCGGTTCAATCCGAACAAGCTGCTTCTGGACCCTTATGCGCGGCTGTTGCACGGTCAGGTCCGCTGGTCCGACGCCCTGCACGGTTATCGCGTTTCGTCGCCCCGCGCCGATCTTTCGTTCGATCGCCGCGACAGCGCCGCCGCCATGCCGAAGGCGGTGGTGGTGGACGAGCCCATGCACTGGACGCACGGCAACCGTCCGCACACGCCATGGAGCGAGACGGTCATCTACGAGACGCACGTGAAGGGTTTCACGCGCACCTTGAAGCGCATCCGCCAGCACGAGCGCGGCACCTTCATCGCGCTGGCCGACCCTTATGTCATCGACCACCTGGTGAAGCTCGGCGTGACGGCGGTGGAACTGCTGCCCGTGCACGCCTTCGTGCAGGACCGGCGGCTCACCGAGATGAAGCTGCGCAACTATTGGGGCTACAACACGCTGGCGTTCTTCGCGCCCGAGCCGGCCTACCTCGCCGAAGGGGCACTCAACGAGATCCGCGCGGCTGTGCAGGCACTGCATGCGGCCGGCATCGAAGTGATCCTGGACGTGGTGTACAACCATACGTGCGAGGGCAGCGAACTCGGCACCACCATGTCGTTCCGCGGCCTGGACAACAAGAGCTACTACCGGCTGTTGCCGGACAATCCGCGCTACTGCATCAACGATACCGGCACGGGCAACACGGTGAACACCGCGCATCCGCGCGTGCTGCAACTGGTAATGGATTCGCTGCGCTACTGGGTGCAGACCTTCCACGTGGACGGCTTCCGCTTCGACCTCGGCGTAAGCCTGGGCCGCGAGGAGCAGGGCTTCGACCCGAATTGCGGACTGTTCGACGCGATGCGCCAGGACCCGGTGCTGGCCAACGTGAAGCTGATTTCCGAACCGTGGGACATCGGTCCGGGTGGGTATCAGCTCGGCAACCACCCGCCGGGCTTCGGCGAGTGGAACGGCAAGTTTCGCGACGACGTGCGGAAATTCTGGAAGGGTGAGTCCGGCATGCGGGGTGCCCTTGCCGGCCGCCTTCAGGCGTCGGGCGAGCTGTTCGACCATCATCGACGCCGGCCATGGGCCTCGGTGAACTTCATCACGGCGCACGACGGCTTCACGCTCGAGGATCTCGTCAGCTACAACGACAAGCACAACGAGGCCAACGGCGAGGACAACAAGGACGGCGGCAACGACAACGAAAGCTACAACCACGGCGTCGAAGGCCCTACCGATGACGAGGCCATCCGCACGGCCCGAGATCGCGCCAAGCGGTCGATGCTGGCCACGATGTACTTCTCCCACGGTACGCCCATGCTGCTCGGCGGCGACGAGTTCGGGCGTACGCAGCAGGGCAACAACAACGCCTACTGCCAGGACAACGAGATTTCCTGGTACGACTGGAAGCTGGCGACGTCCGACCGCGGAAGGGAACTCACCGAGTTCGTGGCGCGCCTGGCCCAGCTCAGGGAGCAACACCCGACCCTGCGTGCCGCGCATTTCCTTCGCGGCGACACCGAGGTGGTGCCGGGCATGCGCGAGGTGATGTGGTTCGACGAGAGCGGTACGGAGATGACCCAGGAAACCTGGGACTACACCGAAGGCCGCCTGCTCACGTTGCGACGCGCGCAAGCCCAGGGCGAAAAGCGTGCCGACGTCACGCTCTTGATGATCAACGGCACACCGGAAACGCACGTGTTCCACCTGCCGCAACCGGCGGCAAGCTGGCGGCTTCGCTGCAACACGGCGGCGCCGGCGGCGCCGGAGGTTGCCTGGAGCGAGCCCACGATCGAAGTGGAAGGCCGCAGCGTGGTGCTGTTCGCCGCGACAGTGAGGACCGAACCGGCATGAGTGGCTATGTCCACCCGATGCCCTACGGGTTCAAGGTGCTGGGCGACGGTCGCACGCGGTTCCGCCTGTGGGCTCCCGACCGCGAGTCCGTTTCCATCGAATGCGACGACGGGCACGTCGCTCCCATGCGGGCGCTCGACGATGGGTGGTTCGAATGCGTGTGTCCGGTGGACGTGGACACGGGATACCGGTTCCGCCTGGACGAGGATCTGACGGTTCCCGATCCGGCCTCCCGCCGTCAAGTGGACGGCGACGTGCACGGCTACAGCATGGTCACCGATCCGTTGGCGTACCGGTGGCGACATCCCGACTGGAAAGGACGTCCGTGGCACGAGGCGGTCATCTACGAACTGCATGTGGGTGCGCTCGGCGGCTTCCATGGCGTGGAAATGGTTCTGCCGCACCTCGCATCGCTGGGGATCACGGCCGTGGAACTCATGCCCATCGCCGAGTTCCCGGGCGAGCGCAACTGGGGCTATGACGGTGTGCTCCCGTTTGCGCCCGCGGCTGCTTACGGCTCGCCGGACGACCTGAAATCGCTGGTGGATACCGCCCACGAGCTTGGCCTGATGATTTTCCTCGACGTGGTCTACAACCACTTCGGGCCGGACGGCAATTATCTGGGCGCCTACGCTTCGCCGTTCTTCGACGAGAGCGCGCATACGCCTTGGGGTGCCGCGATCGGTGTCGCCACGCCGCAGGTGGGCGACTACTTCGTGCACAACGCGCTTTACTGGCTGGACGAGTTTCGCTTCGACGGCCTGCGCTTCGATGCCGTGCACGCCATCGGCAACCCCGGTTGGCTGGCGGCCCTGGCCGGCCGGGTTCGCGCCGCCGCGGGCCCCGATCGTCAGGTACACCTCGTGCTCGAGAACGAAGCGAACCAGGCCCACCTGTTGGGAAACGGTCGATTCGATGCGCAGTGGAACGACGACTTCCACAACGCGCTGCATGTGTTGCTCACGGGCGAGGACGAGGGTTACTACGCGCACTATCACCCGCCGATGGAGAAACTGCTTCGCAGCCTTGGCGAAGGTTTCGCGTTCCAGGGCGAGCCGATGGGAGGGCGCCGCCGCGGTGAACCGAGCGGCCACCTGCCACCCTCGCGCTTCGTCAACTTCCTGCAGAACCACGACCAGGTCGGCAACCGGGCGTTCGGCGACCGGTTGAGCACGCTGGTGGCGCCGGAAACGATGGAGGCCGCGCTGGCGCTGCTGTTGCTGGCACCCTTCGTGCCCATGCTGTTCATGGGCGAAGAGTGGGCGAGCCGCACACCGTTCCTCTTCTTCACCGATTTTCCCGACGAGGATCTGCGCAAGGCCGTTCGCGATGGCCGGCGAAAGGAATTCGAGGCGTTTGCGGGCTTCGCGGGCGAAGAAATTCCCGATCCCAATGAGTACGACACATTCACCGCGTCCATTCCCGTCCGCGACGAGGCCTTGGGCCAGAAGCGCCGTGCCCTGATACGCGAGCTGATCGCATTGCGGCGCAAGCATGTAGCGCCGTACATCGAGGACGCACGAGGCCTCGGCACGCGCGCCCTGGGTGCACAGGCCTTCTTTGCCTCGTGGTCGCTGGGCGGTGCCTCGCTCACCCTGTTCGTCAATCTGGGCGACACCGACGTCGTCGTGGACCGACCGCCGTCTCCATCGGCGGCCTGGCTTCACGGCGATGCCGCCGACGTCGCTTCCGTTTCACGCGGCCTGCTTCCGGCACGCCGTACCGTTGCCTGCCTGGAGTCCTGACGCTGTGAACGCACCCCTCGACGATCGCCTCGCACTGCTGGCCGAACGCGCCGGCGTCGATGTGCACTGGCGTGACGCGCTCGATCGGCCGCAGACGACGCCTGCGGATACCTTGCGCGCGGTGCTTCGCGCGCTGGGCTTGCCGGCCGATCATGCGGACGAGGTGGAGGACAGCCTGCGGCGGCTGGACGAAGAAGGGCGCGGCGCGCGTCTTCCGCGCATGCTCACCGCCGACGCGGGCGCGCGAATCGACGTGGCGCCGGGTGCCGGCTCTCGTTCGTGGAAGATCGTGGCCGGCGATGACACCCAGGTGAGCGAGGGCACCCTCCCGGCGGGCGATGGCGGCATCGACGCACCTTCGCTCCCCGGCTACTACACGCTGTGGCTCGGCGACGAGCAAACCACGCTGGCCGTGGCACCGCATCGCAGCTTCGGCATAGGCGACGTAGCCACGGCGTGCCGGCGTCCCTGGGGCATGGCGGTGCAGGTGTCGGGGCTGCGGCGGCCCGGCGACGGTGGCATCGGTGATTTCACCGCGCTGGAGATCTGCGCGAAAGCGGCGGCGGAGAAGGGCGCCGACGCACTCGCGATCAGCCCGCTGCATGCGTTGTTCGCCGCGGCACCCGAACGCTACAGCCCCTACGCGCCGTCGAGCCGCCTGTTCCTCAACGGCCTGTACATCGACCCTGCGCGGACCAGCGGCGAACAGACCGTGCGGGCCATTGTCGATTCGCACAACCTGCGCCAGGAACTCGCCGAACTGGAATGGCTCGAGCTCATCGATTGGCCACGTGCCGCACGAGCGCGCATGACCATCCTCCGCTCGATCTTCGAAGGCGCGTCCGCGGACCTGGCACACTCCGATCGCTTCATGGCCTTCCGCCGCGAACAGGGCGAGCCGCTCGAACGGCATGCGCGTTTCGAAGCCTTGCATGCCGACTTCACCGCGCACGGGCGACCTGGCGGCTGGCAGGGCTGGCCGACAGAGTTCCACGATCCGGAAGGTGCCGGCGTGCGCGCCTTCGCGCGCGAGCATTCGCGTGAAGTGGCGTTCCACGCATGGCTGCAATGGCTCGCCAGGCAAGGGCTCGAAGGGGCGCAGAAAGCGGCCCGCGACGCGGGCATGGCGATCGGGCTCATCGCCGACCTGGCCGTCGGTGCCGACTCCGGTGGCAGCCACGCCTGGGCGCACCAGGCCGAGATGTTGACCGGGCTTTCCGTCGGCGCGCCGCCCGATGCCTTGAACCGGCTGGGCCAGGACTGGGGTCTCACTACGTTCTCGCCGCGCGGGCTGCGGGAAAGCGGCTTCCAGGGATTCATCGGCATGCTGCGCGCGGCGCTTGCGCATGCGGGCGGCGTGCGCATCGACCATGTCCTGGGGTTGAAGCGGCTGTGGATGGTTCCGCATGGCGCGGGTGCCACCGAGGGTGCCTACGTGCGCTACCCGTTGACCGACCTACTGCGCCTGATCGCGCTGGAGTCGCACCTGCAACGGGCGATCGTCATCGGCGAGGACCTGGGCACGGTGCCTTCCGACTTCCGCGACACCATCGCGGACAAGGGCGTGCTCGGCATTCGCGTGCTGTGGTTCGAGCGGGCGGCGGATGGCGGCTTCATCGCACCCGACGCGTGGTCGGACAAGGCGATGGCGACGACGAGCACGCACGACGTGCCGACCGTGGCAGGCTGGTGGAGCGGGCGCGACGTGGAGTGGCGCAAACGCACCGGACTCGACGATCCCGCGGTGGACGAAGCGGCGCAGCGACAGCGCGAGCGCACGCAGCTCTGGCATGCGCTGTTCGCTTCCGGCTCCGCCTGGAACGAGGATTCCCCGCCCGCGCCGGACGACATCTCGCCGGTGGTGTGGGCCGCGGCGCATCATGTCTCGCTGGCGCCGGCACCGCTTGCGATCTTCCCCGTCGAAGACGTGCTCGGTCTGCACGAGCAGCCGAACCTTCCCGGGCCCACCGATGCGGTGCATCCCAACTGGCGACGGCGCATGCCGGATACGTCGTCGCGCCTTTTCGACGGTCCGATCGCGCATGCCGTCTGCGCCACGATCGACCAGACGCGGAATCGTTCATGAGTCCACCTCGGGCACTCGCACGCCTGCAATTCCATGCGGGGTTCACCCTCGACGACGCCGTTGGCGTAGTGGGTTACTACGCGCGGCTCGGTGTCAGCCATCTCTACGCCTCGCCCATCCTGCGCGCGCGCAGCGGATCCACGCACGGCTATGACGTGGTCGACTGCCATGAAGTGAATCCCGAACTGGGCGGCGAGGATGCGCTGCGGCGCCTGGTGGCTGCGCTCCGCGAACATGGCATGGGCCTGGTGCTGGACATCGTGCCGAACCACATGGGCGTGGGGGTCGAGAACGCCTGGTGGATGGACGTGCTGCGCCGCGGGCGGGAAAGCCGTTATGCCGGTTACTTCGACATCGACTGGCAGGCTCCCGATCCCCTGCTGCGGGGACGACTGCTGCTTCCCATCCTCGGCGCCGGCTACGACGCCACGCTGCGCGAAGGCCACGTGCGTGTCGCGCGGCGACGCGGCCAGTGGATGCTGCGGGTCTACGACGATTATCTGCCGTTGTCGCCGGCGTCGGCGGAGGCGTTGGCCGACGATGCCGAGGCGACGCACGATCCGGCCACCGACGAGGGCAGGGCGGCGCTGCATGAGCTTATCGAACGCCAGCACTACCGGCTGGCCTTCTGGAAGCTGGCCAGCGACATGGTCAACTACCGGCGCTTCTTCGACATCAACGAGCTCGCGGGACTGCGCATCGAGCGCACAGCCGTGTTCGAAGACACGCACAAGACGATCTTCCGTCTCTATGCCGAAGGATTGATCGACGGCGTGCGTTGCGACCACGTGGACGGACTGGCCGATCCCCGCCGCTATTGCCGCCAGCTGCGCCATCGCCTCGAGCGCCTGCGTCCGCAGCGTCCGGCGGACGCGCCGCGCGATGGTGCGTACCTCGTGGTGGAGAAGATCCTCGCCAACGACGAATCGCTGCGCCTCGACTGGCGTACCGACGGCACCACGGGCTACGAGTTCATGGACCAGGTGTCGGCCGTGCTGCACGACGACGCAGGCGAAGCGCCGCTGACCGAGTTGTGGCGGAAGCTCACCGGAGAGGGCGCCGACTTCGCGACCCAGGCGGTACGCGCCCGTCGCCAGATTCTCGTGGACAGTTTCGAGGCGGAGCTGGACCGCACCGCGCGTGCATTGTTCGCCTCGGCACGTGCCGACATCGCCACGCGCGACGTCTCGCTGGCCGGCATCCGCCGTGTGCTGGTGGAATTGCTGGTGCATTTTCCCGTCTACCGCACCTATGCGGGAGGCGCGGGTCGCGACGCCTTCGACGAGGCCGTGTTCGCGCGCGCCGTGGAGGGCGCCTTGCGCACGATTCGGCTGGAGGACGTGGAACTCCTGCACCTGGTCGCGGGATGGCTCGGGGGCGAGGCGCCCCGTGCCCTGCCGCCGGGACCGGTGCGGCGTGCCCGTGAGCGCGCGCTGGCGATCTTCCAGCAGGCGACTTCTCCCGTCGCGGCGAAAGCCGTGGAAGACACCGCCGGGTACCGCTACGGACGCCTTCTCTCGCGCAACGAGGTGGGCGTGGACGCCGCGCGGCTGGCGATATCCCCCGAGGAATTCCATCGGCGTTGCGCGGAGCGCGCCGACGCCCTGCCGCACAACCTGCTGGCGACCGCCACGCACGATCACAAGCGCGGTGAAGACCTGCGGGCACGCCTCGCGGTGCTGTCGGAAGTGGCCGGCCGTTGGGTGGTGACGGTGGACCGATGGCGCATGCGCCACGCCGGCTTCCGCAAACGCACCGAGGATGGGCGGATGGCGCCCTCCGCGGCGGACGAACTGATGCTGTACCAGATGCTGGTGGGCGCATGGCCGCTGGGCCTCGCGCCGGACGACGAAGAGGGCGTGGAGCGTTTCGCCTCGCGGATCGCGGCATGGCAGCGCAAGGCGCTTCGGGAAGCCAAGCGCTGGACGCGCTGGACCTCGCCGAACGAGCCTTACGAGGACGCCTGCGAGGATTTCCTCCGCAGTCTCCTGTCCAGCGACTGTGCCGAGGAACTCGCCGCGTTCGCCGCCTACATCGCGGTGCCCGGCGCCGCGAACGGGCTGGCCCAGACCGTGCTGCGCCTCACCACGCCCGGCGTGCCCGATCTCTACCAGGGAACGGACTACTGGGACTTCAGCCTCGTCGACCCGGACAACCGCCGGGCCGTGGACTTCCTCGCCCGGGCGGCTTCCCTGGAACGGGACGCGGCTCCCGCCGAAGCGCTGGCGAACTGGCGCGATGGGGCGATCAAGCAGGCGGTCATCGCGCGTCTGCTTCGGCTGCGCCGGGAGCACCCGGAGCTGTTCTCCCGCGGCACGTACCGGCCGCTGGCGGCGACCGGTCCAGCCGCGGAGCACGTGCTGGCGTTCATCCGCGAACACCGCGGGCAGAAGCTGGTGGTGGCCGTGGCGCGGCATACGGCAGAGTGGCTGGCGGGAGCGGATATCCCCGCGATACCGGCCGCGCGCTGGTCGAATACCTCGCTCACACTACTGAAGGCCCACTGGCAGGACGTCCTCGGCACTGGCCGCTCGCGCGGCGGCGAGGGCGAACTGGCCGACCTGATGAGTGATTTGCCCATGGCGGTCTGGTTCAGCAGCAAGACGTAGCTATTTGCAGGGAGCCTATGTTCTCCGGCGAGCACCGGGCTTTGTGTGGGAGCCGCTTTAGCGGCGATGGGTGCTCGCCGCGAGCCTGCCCGCTGCCGCGGGATCGCCGGCACAGCCGGCTCCCACAACCTGCTTCAGCCGCCCAGCGATCTGACCAACGCAATGTAATCGCGCATCGCCACCTCGGGCGGGGTGCCTTTCAGCGTGGCCCAAGCCTCGTACTTGGCGGTGCCCACGAAATCGAAGAAGCCGGGCTTTTCCCCGTGGATGTCACCCTCGGAGCCCTGCTTGTAGAGGGCGTAGATGCGCAGCAGGGTGTCGTTGTCCGGCCGGTGTCCCAGACGGCCCAGGTCCAGGTAAGCCTGCTCGAACTGGCTCCGGAGGTCGTCGGACATGGAACGCTTCAACCGTGGCGCATGGAAGGTTGGGGGCTTGTAGCACGGGGCCCTGGGGCTGTCCATCGGACGGCACGGGCCTCCGACGCGATATCATGCCGGTTTCGTGAACGAGGTTGATCCCATGGCCCATCCGGCAGCCGTCCCCGTCCTGACCATCGACGGCCCCTCCGGCTCCGGCAAGGGAACGATCAGCCGCCTGGTGGCGGATCGCCTGGGCTGGCGCATGCTCGATTCCGGCGCCCTCTACCGGGCCGTGGGCTATGCGGCGGGCGAGGAGGGCATCGACCTGTCCGACGCCGAGGCGGTCACCCGCTGCGCCCGGACGGTGAAGATCCGCTTCCAGCCCAGCGCCGACGGCGGGGAGACCCGGGTGCTGGTCAACGGCCACGACGCCACCGACGAACTACGCACGGAAACGGCAGGAGCGGCCGCCTCGGCCATCGCCGTGATCCCCTCCGTCCGGGAGGCCCTGGTGGACCTCCAGCACTCCTTCCGCAAGGCCCCGGGGCTCGTGGCGGACGGGCGGGACATGGGGACGGTGATTTTCCCGGAGGCCGCCCATAAGTTCTTCCTCACCGCCAGTGCGGCCGAGCGTGCGAAAAGGCGCTATAAGCAGTTGAAGGATAAGGGGCTGAGCGTTACACTTGCAGTTCTTCAGCGAGAGATCGAGGCGCGCGACGAGCGGGACGCGTCGCGGCCGGTCGCCCCGTTGAAGCCCGCCGAAGGCGCCGTGGTCATCGATACCACCGGCATGCCCATCGACGAAGTGGTGGCGAAAGTTTTCGCCGTGGTGCGTCCGTAAGGCGCGTCGCGGCATCGGTGTCCGCGCAGTGCGCGCGGGCTCTTGGCAACGGTGCAGGGGCTCCCATCCGGGTACCTCCGAGCACCCTCTACCGGCGGGTCCCCCGTTCGTCTGCGATCACGAAGGTACGCAGGCCCGGGTACGACCTTTCATAACCCTGGAATCAACATGACTGAAAGTTTTGCCGAACTGTTTGAACAGAGCCAGCAGGCCATTTCCAAGCTGAAGCCCGGCTCCATCGTCACCGGTATCGTTGTGGAAATCCGCAACGACGTGGTGGTGATCAACGCCGGCCTGAAGAGCGAAGGCATCGTCCCCATCGAGCAGTTCAAGGACGAGTCCGGCGCGCTGGAAGTGGAAGTGGGCGACGAGGTAAAGGTCGCGCTCGACGCGCTCGAAGACGGCTTCGGCGAGACCAAGCTCTCCCGTGAGAAGGCCAAGCGTTCGATGGTGTGGGACGACCTCGAGCAGGCGTTCGACAAGGAAGAGACCATCACCGGCAAGATCTCCGGCAAGGTCAAGGGCGGTTTCACCGTCGACATCAAGGACGTCCGCGCGTTCCTGCCGGGCTCCCTGGTCGACGTGCGTCCGGTCCGCGACCCGGTCTACCTCGAGGGCAAGGACCTCGAGTTCAAGATCATCAAGCTCGACCGCAAGCGCAACAACGTCGTCGTCAGCCGCCGCGCGGTCGTCGAGACGGAGTTCTCGGAAGAGCGCGAGAAGCTGCTCGAGCGCCTGACCGAAGGCGCGGTCGTGAAGGGTGTGGTCAAGAACCTCACCGATTACGGCGCGTTCGTCGACCTCGGCGGCATCGACGGCCTGCTGCACATCACCGACATGGCGTGGAAGCGCGTGCGTCACCCGTCCGAAGTCGTCAACGTCGGCGACGAGCTGGACGTCCGCGTGCTCAAGTACGACCGCGAGCGCAACCGCGTGTCGCTCGGCCTGAAGCAGCTCGGCGACGACCCGTGGGTCGCCATCGCCCGCCGCTACCCGGTCGGCAGCCGCCTGTTCGGCAAGGTCTCCAACGTCACCGATTACGGCTGCTTCGTCGAGATCGAGCCGGGCGTCGAAGGCCTGGTGCACGTGTCCGAAATGGACTGGACCAACAAGAACGTCAACCCGGCCAAGGTCGTGCAGGTCGGCGACGAGACCGAAGTCATGGTCCTCGACGTGGACGAAGAGCGTCGTCGTATCTCCCTCGGTATCAAGCAGACCCGCTCGAACCCGTGGGAAGCCTTCGCCGCCATGCACAAGAAGGGCGACAAGGTGTCGGGCCAGATCAAGTCGATCACCGACTTCGGCATCTTCATCGGCCTGGAAGGCGGCATCGACGGTCTCGTCCACCTGTCCGACATCTCGTGGCAGGCCTCGGGTGAAGACCTCGTCCGCAACTTCAAGAAGGGCGACGAAGTCGAGGCCGTGGTCCTGGCCGTCGATCCGGAGCGCGAGCGCATCTCCCTCGGCATCAAGCAGATGGAGCAGGATCCGTTCGGCCAGTTCATGGCCACGAATCCGCGTGGCACGGTCCTGACCGGCACGGTCCGCGAAGTCGACGCCAAGGGTGCGACCATCGACCTCGGCGAAGGCGTCGAAGGCTACATCCGTGCGAACGACATCGCCAAGGAACGCGTCGACGACGCCACCCAGTACCTGAAGGTGGGCGATGCCGTCGAGGCGAAGTTCACCGGCATGGATCGCAAGGGCCGTCAGCTCCAGCTGTCGATCCGCGCGAAGGACGAGGAAGATCTGGCCGACACCATGGCCGACTACCAGTCCGCCGCTGGTGGCACGACCAAGCTTGGCGCGCTCCTCAAGGAGCAGATGAACAAGGCCGACTAACCGTCGGGCGAGGGGCGGCAAACCCGCCCCTCGCTGTTGTTTGACCGATCCATTGCGTCAGCTTCGAGAACCACCAGGGGACCCATGACAAAGTCGGAATTGATCGAGGCGCTGGCGCGGCGCCAGACCCATCTTGCCTTCAGCGACGTGGAACTTGCCGTCAAAAGTGTGCTGGAACAGATGAGCCACGCCCTCTCCACGGGCGAGCGCATCGAGATCCGCGGCTTCGGCAGTTTCGCGCTGCACTTCCGTCCGCCGCGCATGGGCCGCAACCCCAAGACCGGCGAGGCGGTAGCGCTCCCGGGCAAGCACGTCCCGCATTTCAAACCCGGTAAGGAATTACGCGAACGCGTGAACCTCATCGAGGGAACCGACGCCGCGCAATAACGCGGCGTTTTTTTTTACTGTGGGAGCCGCTATAGCGGCGAGAAGCCCACGGAGCGAATGAAGCCGCAAGGCAGGTTCCCCTCGCCGCTATAGCGGCTCCTACAGCAACCAGGGTCACCTTTCGGGGCACTTACCTCGTGAATCGCCCGGCGAAGCTGTATGAAAAGCGAACCGCGAAGCACCACGCCATTCAGGATTCGGGTACAGTCGCCGGATGCGTTTGATTGCCATCATTTTCCTATTGCTGTTCATCGCCGCCGGCATCGTTTTCGGCGCATTGAACGCCGACCTGGCGTCGTTCGACCTGGGCTTCGCGCAGCTTTCCCTTCCCAAGGGCGGGGCCATGCTCTCGGCGGTACTGCTGGGCTGGATCCTCGGCGGCGTGACCGCCTGGCTCGGAACCTCGCTGGGCCATCGCCGGCGGCGCCGGCGCGAGCGCAAGGTAGAGAACACGACCACCGCATGAATCCGATCTGGTTGCTGGCGCTCGTTCCACCGCTTGCTTTCGCCTGTGGCTGGTGGCTCGCACGGCGAAGCCACGTGAAGCGCTCGGGCGAACGCGTGAACGAGCTGTCATCCGACTACTTCCGGGGCCTCAACTACCTCCTCAACGAGGAACAGGACAAGGCGCTGGAGGTTTTCCTGCGCCTGGCGGAATACAACCGCGACACGGTGGAGACCCACCTTGCGCTGGGCAACCTGTTCCGCAAGCGCGGTGAGGTGGATCGCGCCATTCGCCTGCACCAGCACCTCGTGTCGCGCCAGGGTCTTTCCGACGAGATGAAGACCGTGGCCCTGCTCGAGCTGGGCGAGGACTATATGCGGGCAGGACTGCTCGACCGCGCGGAAACCCTGTTCTCCGATCTGGTGGCCATGGACGCGCTGGCGCCCTCGGCGCTGCGGCACCTCATCGCGATCTACCAGCACGAGCGCGAGTGGCATAAGGCCATCGACCACGCACGCCGCCTGGAGGCCATGACGAGCGAAGACGAGTCGGCCATGATCGCCCAGTTCTATTGCGAACTTGCCGAGCAGTCGCGCCAGCATGGGGCGCGCAAGGAGGCACGCGACTATATCCGCGACGCGTTCGCCTGCCAGGAAGACTGCGTGCGTGCGCATATGATCGCCGGCCGGCTGTCTTCCGAAGACGGGGATCTCGAACCGGCGATCGCGTCCTACGAGGCCGCCATCGCGGCGGACATCGCCTTCGTTCCGGAGATCCTGCCGCCGCTGCTCAACTGCTATGCACGCTCGCAGCAGATGGATCGTGCCGAAACGTTCCTGCGCGAGATCATGGAGCGCTACCACGGCATTTCGCCGGTGCTTGCGCTCACGCGGCTTTACGAAGGCAGGGACGGCGAGCGCACGGCCATCGACTTCCTTACCGGTCAGTTGCGCAAGCGTCCTTCGGTGCGCGGCCTCATGGCCTTGATCGACGCCACGATGGACAAGGTGTCCGGCGAGGCGCGCGAGAATTACCTCATCCTGCGCGACCTCACCCGCAAGCTCCTCGAGGGCCAGGCCATGTATCGCTGCAGCCGTTGCGGCTTCGGTGCCAAGGCGCACCACTGGCAGTGCCCGAGTTGCAAGAGCTGGGGCACGGTGCGCCCCATCCACGGCGTCGCGAACGAATGACACCTTTCTCCACCGACGTCGCGTCGCTGTCGATCGGCTGTGTCGTGGCGGCTTTCGTCGTTTCTTTCGCCAGCGTGCGCGTGGCCATTGCCTATGCCCATCGGCGCGGCATGCTCGACACGCCCGGCCGCCGGCGTTCGCACACCTTGCCCACCCCGCGTGGCGGCGGCATCGGCATTGTCCTCGGCGCCCTCGTCGGCATGCCGGCGTGCCTGCTGCTCCTGCCCGGGTCGCCCGGAGCGGGCACGGTGGGTGCCTTCACCGTCGCCACCATGGCCGTGGCCGCCATCGGCTGGCTGGACGATCACGGCTCGCTGCCGATCCGGCCCCGCCTGCTGATTCAGCTGGCGGCCACGCTGCTGCTGTGCGTCGCCATCGCCTCGGGCACGTCGACCCTGTGGTGGGCCGTCCCGCTCCTCTTGGCCGGCGTATGGTCGATCAACCTGCACAACTTCATGGACGGCATCGACGGTCTCGCCGCCCAGCAGGCCATGTTCTTCGGGGCGTGCGCCGCGGCGCTCGCCTGGGCGGCCGGCAATCCCGCCATGGCGTTCGCCGGGCTGGCCATGGCCGCGGCGGCCCTCGGCTTCTGGTGGTTCAACCGTTCCCCGGCGCGCATCTTCATGGGTGACGTGGGCAGCGGCACGCTGGGGCTCCTAGTGTTCGCTCTTTCCGCGATGTTGTGGGCATTTCGCACGAACTTGCTCTGGCCGGCGCTGATTTTCTCGTCCGCGTTCGTCATCGACGCGACCTTGACGCTGCTCGTGCGAATGCTGCGCGGTGCGCGCTGGTACACTCCGCACCGCGAACACCTTTATCAGTGGCTCGTGAGACGGGGCGCGCCACATCGGAGAGTAGCCACGGGCTACCTCGCCTGGAACGTTCTCGTCTGTGTTCCCGTCGCATGGATCGCGTTCCGCTCGCCAGCGGCGGCGCCAGCCTGTTTCGGGGCGGTGTACGTGTTGGGGGCAGCGGTTTGGCGTACTGGCAAGCGTTACGGCTTGCGTCGAAGGGAGCGACATGTTTCTGCGTAAGTTCATCGGCATCATTCATCCGCGCACGGCGGTCGTCGCACACGACCTGGCCATGTCCGCGCTCGCGTGGTGGATCGCCAAGGCATTGCGTTACGCGTTGATGCCGGACCTCGCTCCGGTGACCTACCTGCCGATGGAGTTCCCCATCGTGCTCCTGGTCCAGGGCGCGGTCTTCAACTGGACCGGGCTGTACAAGGGGGTGTGGCGTTTCGCGAGCCTCCCCGATCTCTGGAACATCATCCGCGCCACCGTCATCGGCGCGCTGATCATCGGCCTTGCCATGGTCATGTATGCGCGCCTCGATGGCGTGCCGCGCTCGGTGCTGCTGGTATATCCGGTGGTACTGGTGGTGCTCCTCGGGCTTCCGCGGCTCAGCTACCGGTTCTGGAAGGATAGCCGCATCGACCTGTTCCAGTCGGTGCCCACCAAGCGCGTGCTCATCGTCGGTGCCGACCGTGCCGGCGAGGCGCTCTCGCGAGACCTGCGCCGTGACAGCCGCTACAGCGTCATCGGTTTCGTCGACGACAACCTCGCCCTGCGCGGCGCGCAGATCGGCGGCATTCCGGTGCTGGGTACCGTCGACCAGCTGGCCGAGTTGTCGAAGGCCGTGGCGGTGCAGATGCTGCTGATTGCCGTGCCCGGTGCCACGACGGCGCAGATGCGCCGCATCGTTGCGTTCTGCGAAAGCACCGGCCTGCCGTTCCGGACGGTGCCCCGTCTCGAAGACGTGGTCGCCGGCCGCGCGCAGTTCAACGAGATCAAGGAAGTGGCCATCGAAGACCTGCTCGGCCGCGACGCGGTGGAGCTGGACTGGACGGCCATTCGCGAGAACATCAGCGGCCGCCGCGTGCTCGTCACGGGCGGCGGCGGCTCGATCGGCTCGGAACTCTGCCGGCAGGTGGCACGCCTGGGCGCCAGTTCGCTCACGGTGGTGGAGATCTCCGAATACAACCTCTACCGCATCGGCCAGGAACTGACCTCGGCCTATCCGGAGCTCATCTTCAACGGGGTGCTGACCGACGCCCGCGACGCGATGGCGGTGAACCGGCTCTTCGAGGAAACCCAGCCGCAGATCGTCTTCCACGCCGCGGCATACAAGCATGTGCCCATGCTCCAGAGCCAGTTGCGCGAAGCGTTCCGCAACAACGTCCTCGGCACGCGCGTCGTGGCCGATGCCGCAGTGCGCTGCCGCGCGGAGTCGTTCGTCCTCATTTCCACCGACAAGGCCGTGAACCCCACCTCGGTGATGGGCGCCTGCAAGCGCATGGCCGAAATCTGGTGCCAGAATCTCGCAGCGCATACTTCGACACGTTTCATCACGGTGCGATTCGGTAACGTGCTGGACTCCGCCGGTTCGGTGGTCCCGCTGTTCCGCCGGCAGATCCGGCAGGGCGGCCCGGTGACCATCACCCATCCGGAGATCTCGCGCTACTTCATGACCATTCCCGAGGCCTGCCAGCTGATCCTCCAGGCGGCCAGTCTCGGCAAGGGTGGCGAGATCTTCGCGCTCGACATGGGCGATCCGGTGAAAATCCGCGACCTCGCCGAGCAGATGATCCGCCTGGCGGGCAAGCGGCCGGGCTCGGACATCCAGATCGTGTACACGGGGCTGCGCTCCGGCGAGAAGTTGTTCGAGGAACTGTTCCATCCGCTGGAGAACTACACGAGCACCACCCACGCGAAGATCTTCCAGGCACAGCATCGCCAGGTGTCCTGGGAACTGCTGCAGACGCAGCTGGCACGCGCCGAGGAGGCCGTGTCGGCGTTCGACGAAGAAACCCTGCGCCGGTGCGTGTCGCAATTGCTGCCGTCCTTCCGTTGGAGCGAGCCGCAGACCGACAACGTGCTGCCGCTACGCCGTAACGAAAGTGGAGACATTGCATGACCCAACCCCTGCGCAAGGTCGTATTTCCCGTAGCCGGCCTCGGTACGCGATTCCTTCCCGCGACGAAGGTGGTGGCCAAGGAAATGCTGCCGGTGCTGGACCGTCCGCTGATCCAATATGCGGTGGACGAGGCCGTGGATGCGGGCGCCGATACGCTGGTGTTCGTCACCAACCGCTACAAGCACGCGATCGCCGACTATTTCGACAAGGCGTACGAACTCGAGGAAAAGCTCGCCGAGAAGAACAAGGAAGAGCTGCTCGCCATCCTTCGCGGCATCCTTCCGCGCCACGTACGTTGCGTGTTCGTTACACAGCCTGAGGCCCTCGGCCTCGGTGATGCGGTGCTCCGCGCCGCTCCCGTGGTTGGCAACGAGCGCTTCGGCATCATGCTCCCCGACGACCTGATCTGGAACAAGGGCAAGGGTGCGCTGCGCCAGATGGCCGAGGTGGCGGATGCCTACCAGGCCGGCGTCATCGCCGTGGAGGAAGTGCCCGAGAAGGACACGGACAAGTACGGCATCGTGGATGCGAAGGAACAGCTCAGCGACCGCGCCAACGTCATCACGCACATGGTGGAGAAACCGAAACCGGCGGATGCGCCGTCGAACCTCGCCGTGGTGGGCCGCTACGTGCTGCCGTCCGAGATCTTCGACTACCTCAAGAACACGAAGGAAGGCGCGGGTGGCGAGATCCAGCTCACCGACGCCATCGAGAACCTGCTGAAGGACAAGGGCAGGGTGCTGGCGTACCGTTTCGAAGGTACCCGGTTCGACTGCGGTAACAAGGCAGGCCTCGTGCGCGCCACGATGGCGATGGCCCTGGAAGATCCGAAGCTCGCGCCGATCGTGCGGGAGTTCGCGAACAAGAGCGCCGTTCCGGCCTGATCGGCCGCCGGAGCGCGCTTGTGAACCACCCCTGGAAGTTGGACGCTCGTCCGCCTTCCACGGGTAGTTTCACAAGCGCGCTCCTGCCGTTTCCAGGTTTAGCGAAGCAATGAATCCTAAAGCTCCCACGGGGCTTGACTGGCGCTATCGTTAAGAGGCAGCGACGGTACGAATTTCGGCCGGTTGAACGCTCCACGCCCGCTTTCGATCGCGCTCCCGATGGAAATGAGGTTGGGCTCACTCCACTTCGTTCCGAACAGGAAGACGCCGATAGGCACATCTTCGACAAGGCCGGTAGAGACGGTCATCACGGGATAACCTGCGACCGAAGGCATCACCATCGACGATTGCGTGGCTATCACAGCATCGAGATCGTGCTCCGCCAGCACGGCGTCGATGCCTTCCGGCCCGGCCTTCCTCGTTGCCCGAATGCGCCTCTCGAAATAGCTTGGATCGTCCACTGACAGAGCCCCCCGCGCCGCGAGAAAGACCTCCTGCCCGAAGTGCGCGAGCTCCCTTGTCGCCTCGCGCTCGTTGAACGCGATCAGGTCGTCCAGGGTCCGAAGTGGTTGCTCGATGCGCGTGGACAGGTAAGCCGCGATATCGTGCTTGAATTCGGCAAGAAGGACGGCCTCCTGGTCTTCGAGGAGCCCGTCCATGGACGGGATATCCACGTTCTCGATAATGGTGGCGCCTCGGTCTGCGAGGGCACGGGTGGCCTGTTGTATGGCGAGAACCGTAAGTACGTTTTCATCCGCGGGGAGCCGCAGCACACCTATCCGTTTACCGCGGACCAGGGCGGGATCCGCGAAACGCGTGTAGTTCGTCACATGCCGGTCGGCATTCGCGGTCAGCGGGTCCCCCGGATCGCTTCCTGCAATCACGTTCAATAACGCGGCTGCGTCCGCCACACTGCGTGCGATGGGTCCGGGCGAGTCCTGTGCGTACGAGACCGGCACGATACCAGCCCTGCTCACCAGCCCGACGGTTGGCTTGAGGCCCACCAGCCCCATGGCCTGGGCCGGGCCCACGATGGAACCATAGGTTTCCGTTCCGATGGCCACCGTGGCGAGCCCTGCGGCCACGCCGGCGGCCGAGCCTGAACTGGACCCCCTCGGAGACCAGTTGAGGACGAAAGGATTTTTCGTGAGTCCGCCACGCGCCGACCATCCATGCAGGGCCGAAGACCCCCGGAAGCCGGACCATTCCGAAAGGTTCGCCTTGCCGAGGATGATGGCGCCGGCCTCGCGAAGTTTCGCGACGATGGTGGCGTCCTTTCGCGATGGCTGATCGAATGCCAGTGAACCCGCAGTGGTTCGCATGCGACCGCCTGTCTCGACGTTGTCCTTGATGAGGACGGGAATGCCGGTCAACGCTTGCTGTAGTCCCGTCCGATAGGTGCTTCCGGCGACATGGGCAGCCGGAGCGGCATCGGGATTCGTTTCCAGGACCGCGCGGATGGCGGGACCGGTCTTGTCGATGGACTCGATGCGCTGTTGGAACAACAGGGTCATGTCCAGCGGCGTGAGTTCGCCCGTGGCGAAGGCCTGGCGAAGGCTTTCGATGGACCGATAGGCGTCGTCTGCCGTCGGGGTGCGGCGGGGCGATGGCTCTACGTTCTGCGCGGGCGCGGCGGTTGCGGTCAGCACCAACGCCAAGGCCAAGGTGGCGTTACGCCGGGCGCCGGATCCTGCAAGGAATTGCATTTGGGTATCTCCTGTGGAAGCGCCGGTGGAATTCACCGGTACCCCCACAGTGCCGCGCGCCGGCCGGGTCTTGGAGCGGCGTCAGCGGACGGGTAACGTCGGCAGGTACTCAGGCCGGCGAAAGGCTTTCGTCTTCTGCTCCACGCCATACGCGATGGCAATGAGCGTCGGCTCGCTCCACTTCGCGCCGAAGAACACCACGCCGATCGGCAGTTCGTGCGCGAATTCCACGGGCAAGGTGATCGACGGATAGCCCGCGATGGCCGCCGGCGCGGAAACCCCGCCAACGGTCGGATCGCCACTCACCACATGGTCGCCAAGCACCAGGTCGTTGACGAACGCCGGGCCCCAGCTCGGTGCGAGCAACGCGTCCAGCTTGTCTTTCCTGAGCGCGGCGTCGATACCTTCCGGGCCCGCAAGCCGCTTGTTCTTGTCGCGCATCTCGATGTATTTCGGGTCGTCCAGCTCGCCCTTGGCCTGCGCGGCGAGGAACAGTTCCTGTCCGAACCACGGCATTTCCCTGGCTGCCTCGCGCGTGTTGAACGCGATGAGGTCGGAGAGCGTCTTCATCGGCTGGTCGGGGCGCGTGGCGAGGTATGCGCCGATGTCGTGCTTGAATTCATAGAGGAGCACGTCGATCTCGTGTTCGCTCAATTCCTTCAGGTGCGGGAGCTCCACATTGTCGACCACGGTCGCACCCTGTGCCCTGAGCAGCGCGATGGTGTGTTCGAGCGCGCGATCCGCATTCGGCTCGATGCCGGCCAACGCACGCACCACGCCGATGCGCTTGCCGCGCAGTGCGTTCGGGTCGAGGAATTTCGTGTAATCGGTGGCGTGCTTGTCCGCCTCGGCAGTGGCGGGGTCGCGGGTATCGGAGCCGGCGATGGCACTCAGCACCGCCGCCGCGTCCACGACACTGCGCGCCATCGGCCCGGCGGTGTCCTGGCTATGCGAGATGGGCACGATGCCCGTGCGGCTGACCAGGCCCACCGTAGGCTTGATGCCGACGAGGCCGGTCATCGATGCAGGGCAGATGATCGAGCCGTCCGTCTCGCTGCCGATGGCCGCCGTGGCCAGGCCGGCGGCAATCGCGGCGCCGGAGCCCGCGCTTGAACCGCAGGCGTTGCGATCGAGCACGTATGGATTCACGGTGAGGCCGCCGCGCCCCGTCCAGCCACTGGTGGCGTGGTTGGAGCGCATGTTCGCCCACTCGCTGAGGTTGGTCTTGCCGAGGATGATCGCCCCCGCTTTCCGCAGCCGGGCGGCCACCTCCGAATCGCGCGGCGCCGGCTTCATCGCGAGGGCAAGCGAGCCGGCGCTGGTCATCATGCGGTCGCCGGTGTCGATGTTGTCTTTCAGCAGGATGGGAATGCCGGCGAGCGAACCCTTGCTTCCCGCCTTGCGCGCGATCTGCAGCGCATCGGGGTTCGTTTCCAGCACGGCGTTCACCCGGGGGCCGGCCTTGTCGATTTTCGCGATCCGGTCGAGGAAGAGGCGTGTCAGGCCTTCCGGCGTAAGTGCACCCGAGGCATAAGCGGCCTGCACGGTGGCGATGGAGGCGAAAGCGTCGTCCTCTCCCGCGTCACGGGCCCGGGCCGCGGAAGCCATGTGCAACGACAGCCCCACGACGGCGGCGAGGGCCAAAGGCCTGGTCCAGTGATGCTGCATCGTTATCCCCCTGCGATTGGACGAAGCGTCGCACCTATCTTAACCGGATGCCTCGGGGCATATACTGGCCCAAAGCCATGCCCGCACCGTAGCCATTCGCGGGCCCGCCAACGTTACGCCAGGGAGTGCCACATGCGTCGTCTCCTTCGCCGGCTGCTCGTCGCGGCCGTCGTGTTCTGTGCCGTTCCGGCACCGGTCGCCGATGCGCGGACCGTGCCCGATACCCTGGCCCAGCGCATCGCCGCCTGCACCAGCTGTCATGGCGAGCATGGCGAAGGCGGGGACAACGGCTTCAATCCACGCCTGGCCGGCAAGCCCGCCGGCTACCTGCACCGGCAGATGCAGGACTTCCAGCGTGGACTCCGTCATTACGAGATCATGGAATACATGGTCGCCCCGCTTACCGATGCTTACATGCGGGAGATCGCCGAGTACTTCGCGGCGCAGGACGTGCCCTATGCGCAGCATCCCGTGCCTCCTACCACTCCCGCCGCGATGGCTCGTGGCGAAGAACTCGCGACACGCGGCGACCCCGCCCGTGGCGTGCCCGCGTGCATGGCTTGCCATGGTCCCAACTTGACGGGAGTGCAGCCCGACATTCCGGGCCTCGTCGGATTGCCCTACGACTACATCAGCGCGCAGATCGGTGCGTGGCGCACGGATACGCGCAGCACGGTGGCACCGGACTGCATGGCTACGATCGCGGGCCGCCTGAGCGATGCCGACATCAGCGCCGTGGCCGCGTGGCTGGCCCAGCGTCCGGTGCCTGTCGACGCGCATGCGGAACCGGCGGGCAGCGTCAAGCCGCCGCTCCATTGCGGCGTTCTGGGAGGCTGAGCCATGAAGATATACAGCCGTCTGTTCACCTGCTTCGCGCTGATGTTCGCCGCCACCGCAGCATGCGCCACCGCCGACGTGCAGCGAGGTCAGTACCTGGCCACGCTGGGCGATTGTGCCGCCTGCCATACATCGCGCAACGGGAAACCGTTCGCGGGCGGCGTCGTCGTACCCACGCCGTTCGGTGCGATACCCTCGCCGAACCTCACGCCGGATCGCGAGACGGGCCTCGGCGACTGGACCCCCGACGATTTCTATCGCGCCATGCATTCCGGCATCGCCCACGATGGCACGTCGCTCTATCCGGCCTTTCCGTTCACTTCGTACACCAAGGTGACGCGTGCGGACACGGACGCCATCTTCGCGTACCTGCGCAGCCTTCCGGCGGTGAAAAGCGCTGAGACGCCCAACACGCTGCGTTGGCCGTATCGCGTGCGCTCCCTCATGGGCGCGTGGCGAACTCTCTATTTCGACGACGGCGAATACACGCCCGATCCGAAGCGATCGGCGGCGTGGAACCGCGGGGCTTACCTCGTGGAAGGGCTGGGCCACTGCAACGAGTGCCACGCACGCCGCAACAGTTTCGGCGCCATGGTGACGGAGCCCTTCCTCGCGGGCGGCGTCGTGCCCGTGCAGAACTGGTACGCGCCCGATCTCTCGATGGGACCGCATGGCGGCCTCGCCGGATGGACCGAGGCCGACGTGATCGCCCTGCTGAAAACCGGCCATTCGGCAAAGGGAACGGCCGCGGGACCGATGGCCGAGGTGGTGATGCGCAGCACCCAGCATCTCGACGACGGCGATCTGGCGGCCATGGCGACCTACCTGAAGTCCTTGCCGGACCGCGGTCCGCAACAGCAGCGCGAGTCGGCGGTCGGCGCACGTGAGTTGGCGCTGCAGGGCCAGAAGGTCTACGCGCAGCAGTGCGCCACCTGCCATGCGGACGACGGACGCGGGAAGGGCGAGGCGTATCCGGCGTTGGCCGGCAATGGCACGGTCACGGAGCCCACCGGCATCAATGCCATTCGCATCGTGTTGTCAGGCGGCTTCGCTCCCGCCACCAACGACAATCCTCGCCCGTACTCGATGCCGCCCTTCACGCAGAAACTGACCGACCAGGACGTGGCGGCCGTGGTGACCTATATCCGGCAGGCCTGGTCGAACAAGGCAACCGCGGTATCTCCCGCCGACGTTCGCGCCTATCGCTCCACACCGGGAGGCTGAGCCGTCACGAAGTCCGCCAGGGATTGCCATGCGCGCAGGTCCCACGATCTTCGCGCCTGGCCGGAAGGCGAGGGAAGCACGAAAGCGCGCGCGCCGCCGAACCGCTTTTCCTGCAGGCCATAGGCGATGCCTTTACCCAGAGCGGCCGTGCCGCCGTGCTTGCTGGTAAACGCGACGACATCGGGAGCGAAGTGTTCGATCTTGTCGCGCAATGCGGCGACGTCGAATGCGTCGATGGGCAGTTCGGCGTCGTTGCCGTAATGGAACTTCGACAGGTCCGTGAGGCCGATGCCGAAACCCGGTAGCAACGGGTACTCGGCCGGCGCGAGTTGCCGCGGTGTCAGTCCCACCGCAAACAATGTGCGCCAGAACATGTTGCCTGGGTGGGCGTAATACGCCCCTTCGCGCGCCGAGCGTGTCCCGGCCGCCGTACCGCAGAACACCACTCGCAGCCCGTGTTGCAGCATGTCGGGAAGGATGAAGCGTTCAGTGGTCAGGTGTGTCGCCATACAAGAATTTTACAGTACCGACAAAACGTGGACATCCGCACCTTTAGGCTAGGGTTCCATGAACTTTCCCGACTGGATGCTGGACTTCGCGCATCCGTGGACGCGCTTTGCGCTGATCGTCGTGGTCGCGCTGGCTGCCGCGGGTATCTTCCGGAGGCTGACGCAGGTGCTGCTGCGTCGCTTTGCCCTCCGTCATCCCATGGGCGCCTCGATCGTCGCGCGGGCGAACGCCCCGTTGGAGGCGATCCTTCCCCTGGCGATGCTGCTCCTCGCATTCCGCGCCGCGCCCGACGAGCCCGCGCGCCTGGTCGACGGACTCGAGCATGTGCTCGCCGTCGCCCTGATCGCTGTCTGCACGTGGTTCGCTGTGCGCTGCGTGGGCGCCCTCGAAGCCACCGTGTCGCGCTTCAACCCCATCGATCTCGCGGACAACCTGCGCGCGCGGCGCCTGCAGACGCAGGTGCGCGTTCTTAGCCGCACGGCGATGGTGGTTGCGGTGGTGCTCGGTATCGGCGTGGCCTTGATGACATTTCCTGCAGTGCGCCAATTCGGGGCTAGCCTTCTCGCGTCCGCCGGCCTTGCCGGTCTCGCCGTCGGCCTCGCCGCCAAACCCGTGCTCGGAAACCTCATCGCCGGCATCCAGATCGCGCTCACGCAGCCCATTCGCATCGACGACGTGGTGATCGTGGAAGGTGAATGGGGCAAGGTGGAGGAAATCACCAGCACGTACGTCGTCGTGCGCATATGGGACGAACGGCGGATGATCGTGCCGCTGCAATATTTCATCGAGAACCCGTTCCAGAACTGGACCCGCACCAGTTCGCAGATCCTCGGCTCGGTCATGTTGTGGTTCGACTACGGGCTGCCGCTCGATCCACTGCGCGCGGAACTGGAGCGGCTCTGCAAGGCCGCGCCGGAGTGGGACGGGCGTGTGTGTGTGCTTCAGGTGGTCGATAGCAACGAGAGGGCAATGCAGTTGCGCGCCCTGGTAAGCTCGGCCGATTCCGGCAAGTCGTGGGACCTGCGCTGCAAGGTGCGCGAAGGCCTTATCGCCTTCGTCCGGCGCGAGTGTCCTCACTACCTCCCGCGATTCCGCGGGGAAATGGAGAGCGAATTGCGCACGGCCGACGCGGCCGCGCCGCCTTTCGCAAGCCGAACCGCTTCGTCCCGCCGCTGAATCTTTCGTTCTTCGTGACAAGGGCCCACAAGGCCGACGAAAGCGGATCGTGGTAGCGTGCGCGGCATCCCACCTTCCCTGGAGAATCTGCCGTGAAAACCAGCGACCAACGCACGGACCAAGCGGCGCGCCAGTGGTTCGCCAAGGGCATCGACGAGCTGGGCCACGCCGAACGGCGAGTCCTGGAAAAGCTGGCCCAACGCAAGATCGTGTCGGAAGACGTCAATGCCGAGTTCCATTCGGACCTGACCTTCGGCCAGCGACTGGCGGATAACGTGTCGCGCTTCGGCGGTTCGTGGACCTTCATCCTCCTGTTCGCGGCCTTGCTCCTGTTGTGGACCGGGCTGAACTCGTACGTGCTGCACAGGCCGTTCGATCCGTATCCTTACATCTTCCTAAACCTGCTTCTTTCGATGCTCGCGGCTGTGCAGGCACCGGTGATCATGATGAGCCAGAACCGGCAGGCTGCCATGGATCGCCTCGATGCCGCGAACGACTACAAGGTGAACCTGAAGGCCGAGATCGAAATCACTGCCTTGCAGGAGCAGCTCGACTTCATCTGCAATGAGCAGTTGGTGGCGATTCTGGCGAGGCAACAGGAACAGATCGATATGTTGGTGAAGCTGGTGGCGGACAAGCAGCGATGATGTCCGAGGCGTGAACCATTCAACTCTTGCTTAGTATCGTCCTCAGGCGTGTTCGAATGCTTTCATTCCCGGACCGGTCGCCCGGCACGCTTCGCTCACTGCGATTCGCTTCTGTCGGTGGATCGACATCGCAGGTCGAGAAACGCTTCCGGGGAAGCGTGCCTTCGAGCAGGTAACGGGCGACAACCCGATCGATACAGCTATTAACGGACATTCCGGATAGGCCGTGTTCCGTCGCTGCGCGCGCGACCACCATATAGGCCCTCGGCGTAGCAATGAATGCCTTCCTTGCCAACGCCAGTGGCGTAGTCGCATCGAACTCCGCCTGTACCATCAACAGCGGCGTTGCACCTGCCAGTGCCTCCAAAGAGGCGCGCCGCGCTGCCGGCGCAGGCAGGTTACGGCAAAGCAGGCCAAGCGTGACGTTCATGGATGGCGAAGCCGGATATAAGGCCGCATGGCTGAGAGCCGCTGACCTTATGTAACCCAGGTGCCGGTGCCACGGCGTGTCGCCGCAAGTGGTGCCCATATAGGTAGCGCTCCCTGTTCGGGTCTGCCGCCTGAGCATGCCAGCCAGGTGTTCCGCGGCCGTACGGATGTCAGCGTCGAGATCCTCTGCGGTGCTGAAGGTGTGGTTCTTGATGAGTGCCTCAAGTCGCGTTCGAGTCATGGAATCGTCGGCACGGATCCATTCCGACATGACCAGTGCAGCCACGAGCGACTCGGGAGTACCGATTGCGCCGGCCCAGTCGTAAATCGTCTGCTCTGGCATCTGCCTGAATCGTTCGAGGATGGCCTCCGCATCGCTGCCAAGGCCATAGCGCTCGTCGGATGCCGCCGGGTGTAGCACCAGCCGATGGAAAAGGACTTGTTGTTCCCATTTTTCGTCATGCAATTGATCCTCGATGGTCGCGGCGTAATTCATCGACGAATCGAGCACCATTCGGCCGGCGAATTGCGGGAAAGTCGCGGCATAGGCGGCGCCCACCCACGCGCCGTACGAGTATCCAAGGAAGTGCAGGGCGGGTTCGCCGAGGGCTCGCCGCGCCTGCTCCATGTCACCCACATGGTTCTGGGTTCCGATAAATGGCATCAGCCAATGCTGGCAGCCGTCGATGGCGTTCTTGTGGCTTTCCACAGTGCGCATCCACTGCTCGTCATTTTCGGCATCTGAGACAGGATCGGACGTGGCGGATTCATGGCACGGAACCTGTGTGCCGCCTGGCAAGCCCCGTGGAATAACGCCCACGAAGTCATAACGGTCCGTCAGCCGTCCCATCTCGTCGACGGAGGCGCCGGTGCTGCGCATCGAGGCCTGGTATACCAACATCGGCACTCCTTCGAGTGGGCTTTCGCCAGGACCGCCGAAGTTGACGAAAACAGTGCCCTGCCGTTCGCGCGGATTTCCCGCCTTTACCCGCACGAGCCCCACAACGATGGACGGCGAATGCGTCGCCAGTCCAGGCGCCGCGTTATTGGCCGGCGAGATCATCGATCCGCACTCCAGTCGATCGCCAAGGAATGCCTCCACGGCATCGGGGATCGTTTCGCAGCGGCGCCACGTTATGGTTGAAGCCGCATCGGTCGACGCTGCGGCGTTCGTTAGCGCGTAGATAGTCAGGCACGCGGCGATGAGCCGGCGGAAGGGGTGGCATTTCAAGTGGTGCGCTTCCTTGCTGGGAATGAACCGGCGGAGCCGTCCGCGATGTTTTTCGATGGCGGGACATCAACTCCGCCGGAGAATCTCCCTGAGACGACGGCGTTCCTCTTCCTTGTCCGGAGGACCAACGTCTTTCGCCCTGGGGGTTACAGACCCCGTGCGGATCACCTGCCTGTCCGGCAACTCGCCCTGCAGCAGATAACTGGCGGCAATGTAATCTGTGGAGGGCGACTCGGAAACGCCGAAGAGGCCATGGCCGTAGGCGCCTCCCACGACAACCATGAATGCGCCTGGTGAAGCCGCGAATGCTTTGTCTACAGACCTCGCGGAAGTGACAGGATCGTATTCGGCCTGGAGGATCAGGATCGGCGGGTGCCTGCGCCGTTGCGCGAGCGCCGGTGGCTGCCCTGACGACCATTCAGCGTGGGGCGGCCAAAGGCTGCAGATCAAGCCCGTGAAGATATGGTGGGTCGCGGCAGGGTGGAGTGCCGTATGGCTCACGCTGGCCGCGCGCAGCCGGTCGGTACCGCTTGCCCATGGCGAGTCGCCACATAGTGTCCGGTAGTAGACGAACCGATTGATGCCAGCCGGTGGGCCAAAAGGTGTTGCCGAAATAGACGGGGCCAGGCGCAGCGCCGCCGCACGAACGGCCAGGTTCAGCGACCAGTCCTGGTCGAACCGGTGCTTGCGGATCAGGTTGACCAATTTTTCGGAATCGATGGAGGCGTCTTCGGCGACCCATGGGGCCATCGCCAGAACCGCCAGCAGGTCCTCGCGCGTGTCGATGAGAGAGCCCCATGCTTTCCTGGCACGTGGTGGCATTTCCTGAAGTCGGGCCAGGACGTTGCTGGCCTCAGCAGCACCGGTCGAACCCGGCAACAGTACGCGTCGGGCAAAGAGGGCCTGAAAGTTTCCGGGCTCTTCGTCCAGGTGTTCCTGCAGCGTCGCTGTCCAGTTCACAGGAGAATCGAGCACGACACGTCCCGTGCTTTCGGGATAAGCCGCCGCATAGGCGATGCCAGCCCACGCGCCGTAGGAGTAGCCGACGAAATCCAGTTTCCTCTCTCCGAGCGCTACGCGGGCGCGCTCCATGTCCTCGACGTGTTGCCGAAGGCCCATCTGCTCGACTATCCGGTTTCCGTTGCATCTGCGGGCGGCCGCCTCCGCGGCGCGCACTACGTTTGCCCAGTCGGGTTCGTCAAGATCCAGGATCGACGTATGCGGTTCCTCTATCGAGTCGCATGGCGACGCGGACAGTCCCCGTGGAACAACGGCGACAAGATCGAATTGCAGGGCAAGCGTCGTCAGCCTCGACGTCGTGTTGTCTTCCAGTACATAGGCCAGATTAGGGAGGATCCGCCGCGGATCCCTGCCGGGGCCTCCGAAGTGGAAGAAAATGGTTCCTTTCGGATGCAGCTTCAGCCGTTTCGGCCTCGTTGCCTTCACCCGCACCATGTCGATACCGATGTATCCCTGTGTGTGGTCATCGTCAGCGACCGGCGACCACATGACGCCGCATTCGAGCCGCTCCTTCAGGACGGCGATCCATTTTTCGTCTACCTCGAACGTGCTGCAGGCACGCCACGCGAGGGGCGCCCGAACGGTCGAGAAGGCCACATGCGAGTGCAAAAGACCCAGCAGGACCGACAGGAATACGGCAAGTTGAAGACGACGAGTGCGTTGCATGGGCAGTTCCTCGGGGAACGCGCCACGCTAACGTCTTCGGTAAGGTAAGAAAGTCGGCCTAACATCATCCTGCGAGTAGGCCGGCGGCGAAAAAAAGGCCCGGCATGAGCCGGGCCTCTTCGTATGTGCAACGGGCGTTGGATCAACCCTGGCCGCGCGAGGCCTTCTTGCGGTCGGCTTCCGTCAGGTGCTTCTTGCGCATGCGGATTTCCTTCGGCGTGACTTCGACCAGCTCGTCGTCGTCGATGAAGTCCAGTGCCTGCTCCAGCGTGAACTTGGTCGCCGGGGTCAGCTGGATCGCGTCGTCCTTACCGGAGGCGCGCATGTTGGTGAGCGGCTTCGGCTTGATGGCGTTGACGGTGAGGTCGTTGTCCTTGGCGTGAATGCCGATCAGCTGGCCCTCGTACACCGAGTCGCCTTCGGCGGCGAACAGCTTGCCGCGCTCCTGCAGCGGCCCGAGCGAGTAGGCCGGGGTGGTGCCGCCTGCGTTGGCGATCATCACGCCGTTCTGGCGCTTGGCGATCGGTGCCGGCGTGTACGGGCCGTAGTGCTTGAACACGTGGAACAGCAGGCCCGAACCCTGGGTCAGAGTCTTGAACTGGTTCTGGAAGCCGATCAGGCCGCGCGCCGGGATTTCGTACTCGAGGCGGACGCGACCGTTACCATCGGACACCATGTTCTTGAGTTCGCCCTTGCGGATGCCCAGGCGCTCCATGACGCCGCCCTGGTGGACTTCCTCGACGTCGATCACGAGCTCTTCGATCGGCTCCATCTTCTGGCCGTCGATTTCCTTGATGATGACTTCCGGACGCGACACGGCCAGCTCGTAACCTTCGCGACGCATGTTCTCGATCAGCACCGAGAGGTGAAGTTCGCCACGGCCCGAGACCAGGAACTTGTCGGCGTCGGAACCGTCTTCGACGCGAAGCGCCACGTTGTGGACCTTCTCGCGATCGAGGCGCTCGCGCAGCTGGCGGCTGGTGAGGAACTTGCCGCCCGAGAGATCCTTGTTGCCGACGAACGGCGAATTGTTGACCTGGAAGGTCATGCTGATCATCGGTTCGTCGACGCTCAGCGGCGGCAGCGCTTCCGGGACTTCCAGGGCGGTGACGGTGTCGGAAATGGTCAGGTCCGGGATACCGGAAATGGCGACGATGTCGCCCGCTTCGGCGGAATCCTGCTCGATGCGCTCGAGGCCGAGGAAGCCGAGCACCTGCACGACCTTGCCCTGGCGCTTCTTGCCTTCACGATCGATCACGGCGACCGGCATGCCCTTCTTCAGGGTGCCGCGCTGGATGCGGCCGATGCCGATGACACCGACGAAATTGTTGTAGTCGAGCTGGCTGATGCGCATCTGGAACGCGCCGTTCGGATCGACGTCGGGCTTCGGGGCGTGCTGCATGATCGCTTCGTAGAGCGGGGTCATGTCGCCTTCGCGGGCGTTCTCGTCGAGCGAGGCATAGCCGTTCAGCGCCGAGGCGTAGACGATCGGGAAGTCCATCTGCTCGTCGGTGGCGCCGAGCTTGGCGAAGAGGTCCCACACCTGTTCGACGACCCACTCAGGACGCGCGCCCGGGCGATCGACCTTGTTGACGACGACGATCGGCTTGAAGCCCATCGCGAACGCCTTCTGCGTGACGAAGCGCGTCTGCGGCATCGGGCCGTCCATCGCGTCGACCAGGATGAGCACGGTGTCGACCATCGACAGCACGCGCTCGACCTCGCCGCCGAAGTCGGCATGTCCCGGGGTGTCGACGATGTTGATGCGATTCTTGACACCCTTCTTCTTGTCTTCCCACGTAATGGCCGTGTTCTTGGCAAGAATGGTGATGCCGCGTTCCTTTTCCTGGTCGTTCGAATCCATCACGCGCTCGGCAAGCACGGTGCGCTCGTTGAGCGTGCCGGACTGCTTGAGGAGCTGATCGACGAGGGTGGTCTTGCCGTGGTCGACGTGAGCCACGATGGCGATATTGCGCAGGTTTTCGATCGACATGCGTCATGCGCCGGCCTTCAGCCGGTGCACCTCTTTGGTGTGGGAAGCCGCCAATTATAAAGGAAATTGGCGACGTCCGCATGACGGGCCGGGGCAGGGCCGGCCCGCGCCCCGGCCCGCCGGGCCTACGGCTCCAGGGGCTCGTCGCGGCAGCTCGCCGGCAGGTACTTCTCGTCGATGCCCTCGCCCGAGCAGCCCCAGGCAATGGAATGGCCCTGCACGCGCGGGGTCAGCACGAGGGTGCCCCCATCCAGCCAGGCATCGGCCTTGTGCGGCGGCGTCGCGTCGAGGGTGACCACGATCTCGCCGCCCGGACCGACCTGCACCGAGCCGGCGACGTCGTTGCCGAGGCTGGCGGGGTCGCCCAGCCCGGCGGCGGCGTTGCTCGCGGGGAACTTGCCTGTGCCCTGGCGCTTCCCGGCGACGGCGGTCTTGGCCGCGTCGGCGGCGGCCAGGGCCGTGGCGACCTGGCTGCGCAGCTTATAGCTCTGGTACTGCGGCACGGCGATGGCGGCAACGATGGCGGCGCCGGCGACCGCGCCCATGCCGCCTACCTCGCCCACGAGCTCCACCGGGCTCTGTTCGTAGGTGAAGGAGACGCCCAGCGTATCCGGGTCCACTTCGAACGCGGCGCCGATCACCCCTTTTTCCGGAAGATGCAACGTGTGCGCCGAAGGCAGGGTGCTGATGTCGACGTCGGTGCCGGCCGCATTGCCGAGGATCTGGAGGATCTGGATGTACGAGTAGTAGGCCTCACGCTGTGCGTCGCGGGTGGTGGCGGTGAAGCCGACGAGCGTACGCGTGCCGGGGTAAGCGCGGGCCTTGAACCAGTCGGCCAGCGAGGTGTCCGGCTTACCGGCGGCCCGGTCGGCCAGGGCTTGCGGCACCTTGGCCATCACGACCCAGTCGCCGTCCTCGGCCCAGTACGAACGGCCGCCGAGACGCGATATGAAGGTCGCCAGCGGTTTGAACGACTCCGGCGTGTTCGGGGGAAGATCGGCGGACCCAGGGCCCGGCATCGACAACCAATGTACTTCGGTGCCGTCGACCTTCACCACGCCGGTTTTCCAGCCCTTCGCCGCCATGCTCTCGATGCGTGCATACCAGTCCTTGCGGTCGGGCGTATGCAGCGCGTAGAACAAGCCGGCATCGTCGGAGAACACCACCATTTCCGGGCCAAACCAGCGGAACCAGTCAGCCGGGCTGGCGCCGAAGCGCTCCTGCATCTTTTGCACGCCGGCGCGATATTTCTGCGCGGCTTCCGGTCCGAAATCGAGGTTGAGGTTGCCCTCGAACGTGCTGTAGGTCTTCGCGTCGGGAAGCGACAAGGTCAGTGCCCATCGCGGTTCGCCCACGCTCTTCAGCGTCGGCGAGAAAGCGGAGGGCGCCAGGTACTGCAGGACGCGTGCCCCGGGCGCGTGGGCGATCACACGGAACTGCGCCCGGCCGTCCACCGTGCCGCCGCCGAAGGCGATGGCATCGGTCTTGGAGGCGAGGTCCGCCGGGAGCTTGCCGAACGGAGCATCGCCGGCCTGCGCGGCGGCGATGCCACCCATGCCGCGCACGCTCACCCAGCCGAACAGGCCTTCGCCGGAGGTGTCGATGCGCGGCTCCAGGGCCGTCAGGGTCGCGGGTGCCGCGGTGGCAGCGGATTTGGAGAACGAGGCGACGATCTCATCCAGCGTCGCCGTGTCGCTCGGCGCTTGCGCCGCCTGCGTGATCCAGAGCCGGCGCTCGGTGGCGACATAGCGAACGGCACCGCCGCTGGCGAGCCGGCCGTTGCCCTGCGCGTCGAGCGGCGCGGCGAGTAGCGGAGTCGACGTGTCGAGGCTGGCGATACGGGCGTTGAATGCGTCGACGGACGGATAATCGAACACCGCCGTGAGCACGAGCCGCGAGGTGGGCGCGGGGATGCCGAGCGGATCCACCAGCGCGATCTCCAGCGGCGAGCGCAGGTCGTTCAGCAGGAGGTTCACCACTCCCGCGATCTTCAGGTCCGCGAGCGCCTTGTCGCTCGCCATGCCGGCGCGGATGCGCGCGATGGCATCCAGATGGGCCTTCGACGACAACGCCGCATCGAGGGGACGGCCGTTCGGTACGCCGCCCAGCACGGCCCATGGCGAGGGAATGCGCATGTACGCGACGGTCTGCGCGGGCAGGTGCTGGCGCATCCAGGCGGGTGCGGCGATCGCTGTCTGCGCGGCCGCGACGGCCTGCGGATCGGCCGCCGCGGCTTCGTCGTTCTTGTGGCAGGCGGCGAGACCGAGGGCAGCGACGAGCGCGGCGGATATCAGGGTGGTGCGACGGGCAGTCATTGCTCTTTTTTCCCCTATCGATTCATCCGGCTCCTGCCGGGTCGCGGGAGGATAGCAGTGGCATCGGGTCCGGAAGAACGGCGCCAAGACGCTGCCGGCCGGATGTGTTACCAAACCTTCCCGATCGAAGGAGTCCCCATGTCCGAGCCCGATCACTTCGGCACGCTTCGCATCACCACGCACCGCGACGGCGAGGACCTGCTCAGCGCCGGACTTGGCCTGCGCGGTTTGGCGGGGGCACCTGCTCCGTTCGCGCGGCCGGCGGCACCGACACCCGCCGAACTGCGCCGTCGCGCCATCCAGAGCTGCTGGAAAGGCATTGCGGATCTCGGCCCGCTCGGCGGGTTCGGCACGCTCTACGGCCGCGTGTCCGATGTGCCAGGGCGGGAGTTCACCGCCTTCGCCACGTTGCCGGGGGCGCACGCTCCGCATCGCGTGCTGGTCCAGGTACCGGACGAGTTCGACCGGGCCAAGCGCTGCCTGGTCGTCACCGCATCGCCTGGAACACGTGGCGTCTATGGCTCGATCGCCGTCGCCGGCGCCTGGGGGTTGCCGCGTGGCTGCGCCGTGGCGTACACGGACAAGGGCGCCGGGAGCGGTTATTTCGACGCCATGGACGGCACGGGGGTGGCGCTGGACGGTACGCGCGCGAAAGCGGGCGATGCGCCGCTCGAGTTCGAGCCATCGAACGCCACGGCCGACGCGGGCATCGCCGTGAAGCACGCGCATTCCGAAGACAACCCCGAGGCCGACTGGGGGCGGCATGTGCTGCAGGCGGCGCGCTTCGGTCTCGCTATGCTCGACCGTGCGTTTCCGGAGGAAGCCCCGTTCACGCCAGCCAATACGAGGATCGTCGCCACCGGCCTGTCCAATGGCGGCGCCGCGGTGCTTCGTGCGGCCGGCGAGGACTCCGACGGGATCCTTGCCGCCGTCGTGGCCCTGGCACCGAACATCCACGTGCCGGGCCATCGCCCGTTCTATGACTACGCCACCGAAGCGGCGATCCTCCTGCCCGCCGCGCTGGCGGCGCCGCTGTTCGACGGCGTGCCTTTCGCCCGTGTCGCGGGCGCGCAGCCGCCGGCGTGGGCGTTGCGTGCGGCGTCGCTGCGCGCGCACGGACGCCTTTCCGGCGCACTGCCGACAGCCCAGGCGGAGGAGGCACTCGCAGCGCTGCGCGCGTCGGGATGGCGCGACGAGGCGTTGGCGGTGGGAGCATCGTCGACCTCCCTGGACCTGTGGCGCACGGTGACCGTGGCCTATGCCTCCGCCTATCTGCGGCGCCCGCTGGACCACATGCCTTGCGGCTATTCGTATCGGCCCCAGCACACCGGAGGCATGGCTGACCCGGTGGACGCCATCGTCCGCGCGGCCTGGTGGGCGGACGGCTCCGGATCGCCGCCCGGCGCCGGGATCGCGCTCGCGGGAGGCACCGATCTCTCGATGGACCCGACCCTGCCGGGCAACCTGTGCCTGCGGGATCTGTGGACGGGGCAGGGCGACGATGCGCGGCGCTTGCGCGAAGCAGTGGAGGCCACGGCCGCGGCCTTGCCGCGAGAGGGCCTGCCGGTCCTCGTGGTGCACGGGGCCCAGGACGGCCTGATTCCGGTCGCGTTCTCCTCGGAGCCGTACGTTGCATGGCTGCGTGCGGCCGGCCGCTCGCCCGTGTACTGGAAGGTGCCCTATGCGCAGCACTTCGATGCCTTCCTGTCGTTCCCGGATTTCGGCGATCGCCATGCGCCATTGCTTCCCTATGGCTATGCGGCCCTCGATCGGGCCTGGGCACACATCACGGAGGGCAGGGCCCTGCCGGAGGACGCGGTGGTTCGCGACACACGGCCACGCGGGCCGGGCGCGCTTACTGCCGCGGCGCTGGCGTTGCCGGGCTCCTGAACCGTCATCACGCTTTCTTGCTTGAAGTCCTGTGACGAGGACGCCATCTTCGGTAGCCTTGCAACCCCCCGGGCGGGCGCGACGACGTGCCCGCCTGCATTTCAACGAGTTACAGGAACCGCGATGACCATCAACGTCACCATGAAGACGAACAAGGGCGACATTCACCTGCGCCTGCACGACGAAAAGGCCCCGATGACGGTGGCCAACTTCGTGAACCTGGCCAAGCGCGGCTATTACGACGGCCTGTCGTTCCATCGCGTGATCGCGGACTTCATGATCCAGGGCGGTTGCCCCGAGGGTTCCGGCCGTGGCGGCCCGGGCTACAAGTTCGGCGACGAATTCGACGCCAGCCTGAAGCACGACAAGCCGGGCGTCCTGTCCATGGCCAACGCCGGCCCGGGCACGAACGGTTCGCAGTTCTTCATCACCCATGGCCCCACCCCGTGGCTGGACGGCAAGCACAGCGTGTTCGGTGAGATCCTCGGCGCGGAAGACCAGAAGGTGGTCAACGCCATCCGCCAGGACGACACCATCGAGAAGGTGGAGGTCTCCGGCGACGTGGACGCGCTGCTGGCGGCTCAGGCCGACAACGTGGCGAAGTGGAACACGGTGCTCGACGCGCGCTGATCCCCTCACTGTGGGAGCAGCTATCCGGCTTCCACGAGGCATGGGTGCTTTATGTGGGAGCCGCTTCAGCGGCGATGGTGCGTGCGGCAAGCTGGCCCGCTGCCGCGGGATCGCCGGCGTAGCCGGCTCCCACAGGTCGCATGAGTTCGCAGCCTGCGGCGGCGGGGCCGTGTTAAAATAGCGGCCTTTGCCCCATCCCCGTCGAGGAAACGATGCCGCAGCTCGCCAAGCGTATCGGTCGCGCCAAGCCCAGCGCGATCATGGTCATCGCCGAGAAGGCCAAGCGCCTGAAGGCGGAAGGCCGCGACATTGTCAGCTTCTCGATCGGCGTACCGAATTTCCTCCCCGGCGACCACGTTTATGCCGCGGCGCGCGAGGCCCTGGCGAAGGACTCCGGGCAGTACGGTAGTAACCGCGGCCCGGACGCCCTCATCGACGCCTTCCTGGCGCATATCGAGGCCCTGGGCCTCACCGGCTATACCCGCAAGCATGTCTCGACGGGCGTCGGCGCGAAGCAGGTGTTGTACAACCTGGCCGAGGCGCTCCTCGACGAAGGCGACGAAATCGCCTTCCCCGCACCGTATTGGACCAGCTACCTCGACATCGCCGAGATCGTCGGGGCGAAGATCAACATCCTGCCGTGCCCGCCGGAGCAGCATTACAAGCTCACCCCGGCGCAGCTCGACGCGGCCCTGGCGCGCAAGCCACGCGTGTTCCTGTTCAACAATCCTTCCAATCCCACCGGCATGGTCTACACGCGCGAGGAAATTTCCGCGCTGGCCGACGTGATCGCGAAGTACCCGGACACCTGGGTCATCACCGACGACATCTACAACACGATGGTGTTCGACGGTGTGGGCTACCACAACTTCGTGCACGCCCGCCCGGAACTGAAGGACCGCGTGATCTTCGTCGATTCCCTGTCGAAGACCTACGGCATGCCGGGCTGGCGCGTGGGCTTCATCGCCGCGCCGGAAGCCGTGGCGCTCGCCGTCACCACGCTCAATTCCAACCACATCACCAGCCTGCCCGAAGTCGTGACCGCCGCGGCATTGGCTGCGCTGTCCGGCCCGCAGGACGTCCCGCTCGCGAAGCGCGACGAGTTCGCCGTGAAGCGCGACCGCGTATACAACGCGCTGGTGTCCATCCCCGGCGTGGTCTGCCCGCGTCCGCAGGGCGCCTTCTATGCGTTCCCCGATATCTCCGTGGCCTTCGGCAAGAAGCACAACGGCGTGGCCATCGACTCCGACGTCGACTTCTGCGCCGTGCTGCTCGAAGCCAAGGGCGTGGCCTGCGTGCCCGGCTCCGCCTTCGGCGAGCCCCGCGCTCTGCGCATTTCCTATTCCTGCTCCGACGAGGCGCTCGACAAGGGCATGGCCCGTATCGTCGAGTTCTTCGCCGAGCTCACCTGATCGTCAGTCCCCAGCGGTATTCCAAGGAGTCGAAAGATGAAAGCACCCGTTCGCGTTGCCGTCACCGGCGCAGCCGGCCAGATCGGTTATGCCCTCCTGTTCCGTATCGCCGCCGGCGACATGCTCGGTCCCGACCAGCCGGTGATCCTGCACCTGCTCGAGATCACCCCGGCGCTGCCGGCGTTGCAGGGCGTGGTCATGGAACTCAACGACTGTGCGTTCCCCACCCTGGCCGGCGTGGTCGCCACCGATGACGTGAACGTCGCCTTCAAGGACGTCGACTATGCGCTGCTCGTTGGCGCGCGTCCGCGCGGTCCGGGCATGGAGCGCAAGGACCTGCTCGAGGCCAACGGCGCCATCTTCGGTCCGCAGGGTAAGGCCCTGAACGACCACGCCAAGCGCGACGTGCGCGTGCTGGTGGTCGGCAACCCGGCGAACACCAATGCGCTCATCGCCCAGCAGAACGCTCCGGACCTCGATCCGAAGTGCTTCACCGCGATGGTCCGCCTCGATCACAACCGCGCGCTGTCGCAGTTGGCGGAGAAGACCGGCGCGCACACCACCGAGATCAAGAAGGTCACCATCTGGGGCAACCACAGCTCCACCCAGTACCCGGATCTCCACGAGACCACCGTGAAGGGCAAGGCGGCGCTGGATCAGGTCGACCAGTCCTGGTACGCCGACACCTTCATTCCCACCGTGCAGCAGCGCGGCGCGGCCATCATCAAGGCCCGCGGTGCCTCGTCGGCCGCTTCGGCCGCCTCGGCCGCCATCGACCACATGCGCGACTGGGCGCTGGGCACGGCCGAGGGCGACTGGACCTCGATGGGCATCCCCTCCGACGGTTCCTACGGCATCGAGCCGGGCGTGATCTTCGGCTACCCGGTGACGGTGAAGAACGGCAAGTACGCCATCGTGCAGGGCCTCAAGATCAACGAGTTCTCGCAGGCCCGCATCGATGCGACCAACAAGGAACTGCGCGAGGAACGCGCGGGCGTGGAGCACCTGTTCGCGAAGTGATCGCGGCAGGATCCTGCAAATGAAAAGGCCGCGCTGCAAGGCGCGGCCTTTTCTTTTCGTGCCTGCTCGTATTGACCTGCTCGTATTGACCTGCCCGTTACATGTGCCCGGAGAGGATGCGATCCATGGCCCACAGCCCCAAGCTAGTCGTCTACGCCGCCCTCGCCGCGAATGTGGGTATCGCGGTGGCGAAGTTCGTGGCCGCGGCCATTACCGGCAGTTCGGCGATGCTCTCCGAGGGCGTGCACTCGCTCGTGGACAGCGTCAACGAGGTGCTGCTCCTGTACGGCCTGCGCCGCTCGCAGATACCGCCGAACCGGCAGAACCCGTTGGGCTACGGGCGGGAACTGTACTTCTGGAGCTTCATCGTCGCGTTGCTGGTGTTGGCGCTCGGTGCCGGCTTCTCCCTCTATGAAGGGGTGAACCACATCCTTGCGCCGGAACCGCTGCACGATCCGACCATGAACTACGTGGTGCTCGGGGTGGGCGTGCTGTTCGAGGGAGCCTCATGGTGGCTGTCGCTGAAGAGCGTGCAGCGCAAGAAGGGGCGCCTCGGCTACTTCGAGGCCTTCCGCACCACGAAGGACCCGACCACATTCTCGGTGCTGTTCGAAGACAGCGCGGCGCTGCTCGGATTGGCGATCGCCGGTGCGGGCATCTATCTGTCGCACGCGCTGGGCGATCCGCGCATCGACGGCTGGGCGTCGATAGGCATCGCCGTGGTGCTCGCGCTGGCGTCCGCGCTGCTGGCGCGCGAAAGCAAAGCCCTGCTCATCGGCGAACCCGCGCACCCGAACCTTCTCGCGAAGGTCTGCGGCATCGCCGGCAAGGTGCGCGGCGTGGAAGCGGTGAACGGGGTGCTCACTATGCAGTTGGGGCCGGACCACGTGCTGGTCGCCGTCTCGGCCGCTTTCGACGACCACCTGACCACGGTGCAGATCGAAGAAGTGGTACGCATCATCGAGGCGCGTACCAAGGAAGCCGGACTGCCCATCGTGGCGTTGTTCATCAAGCCCCAAACGCCGGAACGCTGGCGCGACCGGCTGCGCGAACTCGACGGAGACAGCTGATCCGTGTAGGAGCCGCTGTAGCGGCGAGGAGAATCTCGCGACAGTTCGCCAGCTTGCCTCGCCGCTATAGCGGCTCCTACGCGGGCGCAGGATCAGGAGTGCTCGCCTTCCTTCGGCGGCTTGCCGCGGCCTTCGATATGTCCGCCGAAGCCCATGCGCATCGCGGAGAGCAGGCGCTCGGCGTACGTGTGGTCCTGGCGCGAGCGGAATCGGGCGAAGAGGGCGGAGGTGAGTACCTCGGCCGGTACGGCCTGTTCGATGGCGGCGTTGACCGTCCAGCGGCCTTCGCCGGAGTCGTCGACGTAACCCGAGTAATTGTCGAGTTCCGGACCCTTCGCCAGTGCGCTGGCGGTGAGATCGAGCAGCCACGAGGACACCACGCTGCCGCGGCGCCAGACTTCGGCGATGTCGGCCATGTCCAGCTCATAGCGTTCGCGTTCCGGCAGGTGCGCGGCGTTGCGGTTCTTCAGGATGTCGAAGCCTTCCGCGAACGACTGCATCATGCCGTACTCGATGCCGTTGTGGATCATCTTCACGAAGTGGCCCGCGCCCGCCGGACCGGCGTGCATGTAGCCATTCTCCACCCGCGGATCGCGGCCTTCGCGGCCCTCGGTGCGCGGAATGTCGCCGGAGCCCGGAGCCAGGGTCTTGAAGATCGGGTCGAGGTAGTCGACCGTCGGCTTGTCGCCGCCGATCATCATGCAGTAGCCACGCTCCAGGCCCCACACGCCGCCGGAAGTGCCCACGTCGACATAGTGCTGGCCTTTCGCGGCGAGCGTTTCGGCCCGGCGGGCGTCGTCCTTGTAGAACGTGTTGCCACCGTCGATGACGATGTCGTCCTTGCCGAGCAGGTCGCTGAGCTTCGCAATCGTGGTCTCGGTGATCTCACCGGCCGGAAGCATGACCCATACCACGCGCGGGGTGGGCAGCGCCTGCACCAGGGCCTCAAGCGAGTCGACCGCCTGGCCGCCGTCCTTTGCCAGCGCTTCGCGGGCCGCGGGGTTGTTGTCGTAGACCACGGTCTGATGACCGTCCCTCATCAAGCGGCGAGCGATATTGCCGCCCATGCGGCCCAGTCCGATCAAACCGATTTTCATGCGTGGGGTCCTCGATGTATGAACGTGGGGAATATGCGGATACCCAGGCCATATGCAAGGTATACGTTGGGATGCAGTCCGCCTAATAGTGCGTTCTGGCGCGCGCGAAGTCGACCTTTGGCACACCGATGTCACTCGGGCGAGCGGACCCGGGACCTGACTTCCGGCATGGTGGAGTCGGGATTCGATTGCCGGTTACGCTGAGGGGTCGTCCCCTGAGAACAGCCGATGAAAAACCTCGCCCGTGTTTGTCTGGCCGCGGTCGCCCTCGCCGGCACCTGCGCCGCCATGGCCGCCAGCTTCGATCCGCGCGAGACGTTCGCGCCATTCTCGTACCCCCAGCCCGTAAACGCGTATCGTTCCGGCAGCGGGATGCCCGGACCGATGTTCTGGCAGAACCGTGCGGACTACACGTTGGCCGCCACGCTCGATCCGGCGAGGAATACGTTGAGCGGCACGGCCACCATCCGTTACACGAACAACAGCCCCGACGCGCTGGACGTGCTCTGGCTGCAACTGGACGAGAACCGTTTCACTGCCGATGCGCGCGGCAACTTCACCTCGGACAAGACGGAGAAGAGGCACACCGACGGCTACCGCATCGCTTCGGTAACGGTCGACGGCCACAAGGCCGACTACGTGGTGAGCGACACACGGATGCAGGTGCGCCTGCCCGAGCCGCTGGCGGGGAAGGGCGGCAAGATCTCACTGACGATCGTCTATTCTTACGACTTGCCGGGCGACTTCGGCGGCCGTACGGGTTTCGCGCCTTCGAAGAACGGCAACATCTACGAGATGGCGCAGTGGTATCCGCGCATGTGCGTGTACGACGACCTGCGCGGCTGGGACACCGCCCCGTATCTCAACAGCGAGTTCTACCTCGAATACGGCGATTTCGACTATGCCGTTACCGTCCCGTCCGACATGATCGTCGCCGGTTCCGGTGAACTGGTGAACCCCGAGGACGTGCTGACGGCCACGCAACGCGAGCGCCTGGCGAAGGCGAGGCAGAGCGACAGGACGGTGATGATCCGCACCGCGGCCGAGGTCACCGATCCGGGCAGCCGCCCCAAACAGGGCGGCACGCTCACCTGGAAGTTCCGCATGAAGAACACGCGCGACGTCGCCTTCGGCGCGTCCACCGCCTACGTGTGGGACGCCGCGCGCATCAATCTGCCCGAGGGCAAGACGGCGCTCGCGATGTCGGTCTATCCGGTGGAGAGCGTCGGGCAGGACCGCTGGGGCCGTTCGACCGAATACCTGAAGGCTGCCGTGGAGCACTTCTCCACGAAGTGGTATCCGTACCCGTATCCTGTGGCCATCAACGAAGCGGGCACGGCGGCAAGCGGCATGGAATACCCGGGGATCGTCTTCGATCCCATGCAGGCGCCGGCGAAACCGCTGCACATGGTCACCGCGCACGAGATCGGCCATACCTGGTTCCCGATGATCGTCGGCAGCGACGAGCGCCGCAATGCATGGATGGACGAGGGCTTCAACACCTTCATCGACGTGTATGAAGCCGATGCCTTCAACCATGGCGAGTTCGCGCCCAAGCGCGACGGCGAATACGCGCCGAAGGGCGGCAATCCGGTCGATGAGATCCTTCCGCTCCTGGCCGACCGCGACGCACCCCCGCTGCTGATGGGCGCGGACATGGTCAAGGAGAAATACCGCCATCCCGCCACGTACTTCAAGGCCGCACTGGGCCTCGTACTGCTGCGCGAGCAGATCGTCGGACCGGAGCGTTTCGACCCCGCGTTCCGCAAATACATCGCCACCTGGGCCTTCAGGCATCCCTCGCCGTCGGACTTCTTCCGCCTGATGGAAAGCGAGTCTGGCGAGGACCTGTCCTGGTTCTGGCGCGGCTGGTTCGAGCACAACTGGCAGCTGGACATGGCCGTAGAGAAGGTGAA
>NZ_JBNDHZ010000004.1:0-112045 GCF_056755355.1 Luteibacter sp. HAY1-4A | reverse complement strand
ACCCCAGGTGTTGCACTGGGGCAAGCCCCGGACCGGCCTGGTGTTGCGGGAGGGCATGGTGTTCACCATCGAGCCGATGTTGAACCAGGGCCGGCGCGCCGTCCGCACCGAGGACGATGGATGGACCGTGGTCACGCGCGACGGCCAGCTGTCGGCCCAGTTCGAGCACACCGTAGCCGTCACGCAGAACGGCGTGCGGGTGCTGACCTTGCGTGCTGACGAAAAAGCGACGTAACCCAAGGTGCCGCCTGATCGAGGATGCGATGTCATGACCCAAGACGATCTTGCGAACATCTACCGCGATTACATCGCCTGCCTAAACACTCGGGATTGGGACAAGCTCGGACGGTACGTACACGCCGATGTCCGTCGCAACGGTGTCGTGCTCGGCCTGGATGGATACCGGCGCATGCTCGAGGACGATGTCGATCGGATACCCGACCTCTTCTTCGACATCCGGATCCTCATCGCCACGCCAGCGCATGTCGCGGCCAGGCTGTGGTTCGATGTCATGCCCAAAGGGGACTTTCTCGGCCTTCCCGTGAACGGCCGGAAGGTGGGCTTCGCGGAGAACGTCTTCTACGAGTTCCGCGAGGGCCGCATTCAAGAGGTGTGGTCGGTTATCGACAAAGCCGCCATCGAAGAACAGCTTGAAGGAGCCAGCTGACCGAGGCCTACGCCAGCCGTTCCAATAACGCCATGGCGTTCGGTATGGCCTCGCCGCGTGCCGTGTTGTCGAAAATGCACCAGACGTCCTGCTTCTTCGCCTGCGCGGCACGTATGTGCGCCGCGATGCCGTCGAGGAAAGCGTCGTCGTAGGCGGAGTAATAAATGTGGGGACTGCCGTGCAAACGGAGATAGAGAAGGCCCGGATCGCCGTCGCAAACCGCATCGGCGACAGGCTGCGGATCCGCCTGCACGCACGCGATGCCGGCGTCCTTCAAGATGCTGCTACCCAAAGGCGTGAACCACGTGGCATGACGTGGCTCGCAAGCGACAGGTAACGACGTGCGCTTACGCAGCAGCGTGAAGAACGCGGTGGCGTCACGCTTCTCGAGCGTGAGGCTCGGCGGCAATTGAACAAGGATGCAGCCCAGCCTGTCCCCGAGCGAAGCGATCTCGTCGAGGAAGGCATCCAGGGGCGCCTCGCATTCCCGCAAGCGCAACTCGTGGGTGATGGTGCGCGGCATTTTCACACTGAAGCGAAATGACTCGGGCACGCTCCGGGCCCAGCGCTCGTAAGTCTTCGGCTGGTGCGACCGATAGAAAGAGGTGTTGATTTCCACGCAGGGAAACACCTGCGCGTAGCGCTCCAGGTGAGTGCCTTCCGTGGCGAAGTGGCCGGCTGCCGTCGAGGGAACCGACCAGCCGGCACAGCCCACGCGGATCGAGGGTTTCGCGCGCTTGGACCGGTTTCGTTCACTCATGGTGCAAGGCCAGGGCTCCGTCTTTATCGATCGCCGCTGCCCGTATACCTTTGCATACGTGTACGAACCGAGACGCCCGCAACTCGTCAGCCGAACTTGACGAGGTCCTTGAAGATCAGGCGACCCCAGGTCTTTCCCCGTGCATGCACGAGCCATCCGCCTTCGGCGAGGCCACCAAGCTGGATGGGCGCAAAGCCGAGCTGCTCCGCAAGCACGCCAACCTCCGCTGCGGCGGCATCGTCGTCGCTCGACAGGAACACGACCCGCCTTCCCCCGTGTACGGCCGGGTCCTGGTCGAGGACAGAAGCGCCCAGGTGATTGAAGCCCTTCACCAACCGGGCGCCGCTGAATGCTTTCGCGACGAACGCGGAGGACGGTAGCCCTTCCAGTTCCTCGAGCGGAGCCTGCGTGTTCATCGCATCGACAACGGTCTTCCCCTTCCAGTCGTGCAGTGCTTTTGCGACTTCCGGATGCGATTCGAAACGAACGGCCAGAAAGATGATGTCCGCCTCGAGGGCCTCCGCCAGCGTCCTGGGAATGACCGTGGGTCCGATCGCGGCAGCATCGGCTGCGAAGCTTTCCGGATCGCGTGTCGTCGCGACGGCCACTTCGATACCGTTGCGGGCGAACGCCCTGGCAAGTGCGTGGCCGATCTTGCCGAAGCCAATGATGGCGTAGCTCATGGATGTCTCCTTCTTACCCGGCATGTTCAGAGTTGTGCCAGGCCGCCGTCGACGGCGACCTCGCTGGCGGTCATGAAGCTGCTGTCCGACGATGCGAGAAAGGCGGCGACGGCCCCGATCTCCGCCGGATCGGCCATACGCTGCAGCGCGGTCATCGCTCCGTAAGCCTTCTGGCCCTCCTCGCCCAGCGCTTCCTTGGCGAGTTCGGTCGCCGTCGGTCCGGGCGACAGCACGTTGACGCGGATGCCTGTGCCCTTCAGGTCTTCCGCCCAGGTCTTGGCGAGGTTGCGCACCGCGGCCTTGCTCGCGCTGTAGGCCGTGAATCCAGGGGCGCCCGTCGTGCCGGCGCTCGATCCGGTGAGGATGATCGAACCGCCAGGGCCCATCAGCGGCAGCGCTTTCTGAACCGTGAAAATCGCGCCTTTGACGTTGGTGTCGAAGGTGTCGTCGATGTGCTCGGCGGTGATCTGGCCGAGAGGAAGCGGGCTTCCCGCCCCCGCATTCGCGAAGACGATATCGAGGGTTCCGCGCTCGGCTTTCACCGCCGCATAAAGGCGATCGAGGTCGGCAAGTTCGGAAACCGAACCCTTCACCGCGCGAGCCTGGGGACCGAGCTCCGTCACGGCGGCATCGAGGGCCTTCTGTCGACGGCCGAAGATGAAGACGAAAGCGCCTTCCTCGATGAAGCGCCTTGCCGCGGCAAGGCCGATACCCGAAGCGCCGCCGGTAATGACCGCGGTCTTTCCAGTCAGTCTGTTCATGTCATGTGCTCTTCGCAGGAGTTGCCGGAAGGTGGAGAAACGCCGCGTGAGGCGTTATTATGTGGACCACTGATCCGGATATAACGACTATATGGATCACTGATCCACTTTGTCAAGGCACTCATGCGAGCCGACGCCCAAAAAAATCGCAGCCAGATCCTCACCGTCGCGCGCGACGTGATCGCCGAGCACGGTGCGGAGGTGTCCATGCGCGATATCGCCCGCCGCGCTGGCGTGGGCCTGGCCACCCTGCTTCGTCATTTCCCGACGCGAGAGGCATTGTTCGAGGCGTTGCTGTGCACCCACCTGGACGCCCTGACCCAGAGGGCGGACGAACTCGCAGCCTCGGCATCGGCAGATGAAGCCCTGCTCACGTGGTTCCGTGAACTGGTGGTATTCACCCAGGGCTACAGAGGTGTCGTCGCCATGATGGCGGCCGCGCATGCCAACCCGGAATCCGCACTTTACGCGTCATGCGCCGCCGTACACGACGCAGGTGCGCGACTGTTGTTGCGTGCCCAGGCGGAAGGCACGGCTCGCGCCGACATGACCGGGGACGACCTGTTCGCGTTGATTACGGCGCTCGGCTGGGCGGTCGACCAGCCCTCATTCGCGGCGCGGGCGGATCATCTCGTGCATCTTGTTACGAGCGCGATTCTGACCAGTCGGACCAGCAACAGTCAGAGGTCGCGCCACGATAGCCGGCGATCCTGTTAGGTCCTGTCAGCTTGCCGGATTGCGTGCCGTGACGATCCACGCCGCGCCGTCCATCATCACCGACCGCTCGCCGGGGAGTCCCGCGAAGACGGCACGAACCGCAGCCGAGGCACGGGCGCGGACGTCGTCGGGCTGACCAGCGAGCGCACGCGACAGCGGGCCGCCCTCGAACGCCATCTTCACCGCGTCGTCGATCGCCGCATCCCGCGTCTCGCCCTCGCCGAACGGGGTAGAAGCATCGAACCGCTCGATAGCGATATCGGTGAAGCCGGCCGCCGTCAGGATGCGCGCTACGCGCTGTCGGTCGCCGAACGAGAATGGGCCGGGTGCTTCCGGATCAGGCGGCGCGGTGGGCGGGACGAGGCCCTTGATCGCACCCATTGGCAGGCGCACCCAATCGTTCTCGGCCGAGCCGCGCCAGCAGACGAAAGCGACCCGCCCGCCTGGCCGGAGCGCACGCCGCATATGGGCGAACGCCCCTGTCGGATCGTCGAAGAACATCACCCCGAAACGCGAGAACAGGAGGTCGAACTCGCCCTCGGCCAGCTCGGCGCTGCTGGCATCGGCCACCTGGAACAGGGCCGGCGTACCCGGTGGCGTAAGCGCGCTCGCTCGAGCGATCAGCGGTTCGGAAATGTCCACGCCCAGCACGTGGCCGCCCGGGCCGACGCGCGCGGCCAGAGCCAGACTCGACGCGCCCGCGCCGCAGCCGACGTCGAGCACGCGCTCACCCGTCGTGGGCGCGGCGGCTTCCAGCGCGGCCTGGCCAAACACCGCCAGCATGGCGTCAAGCCGAGCCTGGTTGGCGACCCAGTGCTCCCCGCTTTGGCCATTCCAATCGGTTACCTGATACGCGTTTTGCTCTGCCACGCCCTTTTCCTTGTTCTGATTCGGATGTCAGTGACTCAGCAGGTGGTGTCTGCGAAGTTCTTCGGAAAGTGCAGCGGAATCGGTAAACACGTGTCCGAGTAGCCCGGCTTCGCGCGCACCCGCCACGTTCGCTTCACTATCATCGACAAAAAACGCTTCCGCGGGAGCGACGCCCAACACATCGATGCACTTGAGGAAAATTTCGGGCGAAGGCTTCGTGGCGTTAAAAGATGCGGATGCGAACACATTCTTGCCAAAGAGGTTCGCGATAGCCGGGCACAAGTAGCCGATGTTGTCGGCCACGAGTTGACTGTTATTGGTCAGCACGGCAATCGTGCACGTCCTGGATACCTCTGCTGCCAGCGCCAGTACCTCAAGGTTTGGAGTCATCGATTCCCGGCGCGCTCGTAGCCAATCTTCGAGCGACACCGTGCAGCCGAGCAGGTGGCTGGTTTCGCGCAGATACGTGGCGCTGTCGATCAAACCCGCGTCGGCTTTCGCTTCGAGTCCGGAACCCCATACGGCGTCTACGACTTCGTCCAATGACCGATTCGACAGCGACGCCAGGTATGAGACACGCGCTGCCCGGTCGTAGTGAACCAGGACGTCGTCCATATCGAACAGAGCAAGTGAGATTGGCATTCAAAGGAAGGTAGGGACGAATTTCCGAGCAAAGGTCAATTTGAAATATGCGTCTAATCGTAGTTTGGCTACGACAACGACGATATATCCAAACGATCAACCCTCCTCGAAGGACGAACTCACTCCCACTCGATCGTAGCCGGCGGCTTCCCCGAAATGTCATAAACAACGCGAGAAATACCACGCAACTCATTGATAATACGGGTAGAGCACTTGTCAAGGAAGTCGTAAGGCAAGTGCGCCCAATGCGCCGTCATGAAGTCGATCGTCTCCACGGCACGTAGCGCGATCACCCACTCGTAAGCGCGGCCGTCACCCACGACACCCACGGAGCGAACCGGCAGGAATACCGCGAATGCCTGGCTCACCCGGTCGTACAGGCCGTGGGCGCGAAGCTCCTCGATGAAGATCGCATCCGCGCGCTGCAGCAGGTCCACGTATTCCGGCTTTACCTCGCCGAGCACGCGCACGCCGAGGCCCGGACCCGGGAACGGGTGGCGGTAGACCATCTCGCGCGGCAGGCCCAGCTCGACACCGATGCGGCGCACTTCGTCCTTGAACAGCTCGCGCAGCGGTTCCACCAGCTTGAGCTTCATGTGCTCCGGCAGGCCGCCGACGTTGTGGTGGCTCTTAATGACATGCGCCTTGCCGGTCTTGCTGCCGGCGGACTCGATCACGTCGGGATAAATGGTGCCCTGGGCCAGCCACTTCACGCCTTCGAGCTTGGCGGATTCCTCGTCGAACACGTCGACGAACAGGCGGCCGATGACCTTGCGCTTGGCTTCCGGATCTTCCACGCCCGCCAGCGCGTCGAAGAAGCGCTGCTTCGCGTCCACGCGAATGACGTGCACGCCCATGTGCTCGGCCATGGTGGACATGACCTGGTCGCCTTCCTGGTAGCGCAGCAAGCCGGTGTCGACGAAGACGCAGGTGAGCTGGTCGCCGATGGCCTTTTCGAGCAGGGCCGCCACCACCGAGGAATCGACGCCGCCGCTGAGGCCCAGCAGCACGCGATTGTTCCCGACCTGGGCGCGCACGCGCTCCACGGCGTCGTCGATGATGTGCGCGGCGTCCCAGAGGGTGGCCGAACCGCAGAGGTCGACGACGAAGCGGCGCAGCAGTTCCATGCCGCGCTTGGTGTGGGTCACCTCGGGGTGGAACTGGAGGCCGTAGAAGCGGCGCTTGTCGTCCGCCATGGCGGCCAGCGGCAGGCTCGGTGTCGACGCGGTGACGCTGAAGCCTTCCGGGATCGCGGTAACGCGGTCGCCGTGGGACATCCACACGCCCAGCGATTCGCCGTCCTGCACCACGGTTTCGAACAGCGCGCAGCCGCCGAAGGTGATGGTGGCCGGGCCGAACTCGCGGTGATGGCCGGCCTCGACCTTGCCGCCCAGCTGCTCGGCCATGGTCTGCATGCCGTAGCAGATGCCGAGCACCGGCACGCCCAGTTCGAACACCACCTGCGGCGCGCGCGGGGAGGCGTCTTCGGTGACGGATTCAGGGCCGCCGGAGAGGATCACGCCGCGCGGCGCGAAGCCACGGATGTCTTCCGGCGCGTGATCCCACGCCCACACTTCGCAATAGACGCCGATCTCGCGGATGCGGCGGGCGATCAGCTGCGTGTACTGCGAACCGAAGTCGAGGATCAGGATCTTGTCGCTATGGATGTCGGTCATCGTGGCAGCCTGCGGTTTGAATAGCTGAAAAAGCAGAACGCCCACTTGCGGCGGGCGTCCTGGGTCACCTGGAGCGAGCGCCGGGGCGCGTCAGTCCAGGCGGTAGTTCGGTGCTTCCTTCGTGATCTGGATGTCGTGCGGATGCGCTTCGCGCACGCCCGCACCGGTCACCTTCACGAACTGCGCCTTGGCGTGGATTTCCTCGACGGTGGCCGCGCCCATGTAGCCCATGGAGGCACGCAGGCCGCCGATGAGCTGATGAATGATGTTGCGCAGCGGGCCACGGTACGGCACGCGACCTTCGATGCCTTCCGGCACGAGCTTGTCGGCGTCCGCTTCGTCCTGGAAGTAGCGGTCCTTCGAGCCGAGCTGCATGGCGCCGATGGAACCCATGCCGCGATAGCTCTTGTACGAGCGGCCCTGGAAGAGCTCGACCTCGCCCGGGGCTTCTTCGGTGCCCGCGAACATGGAGCCGAGCATGACCGACGACGCGCCGGCGGCCAGCGCCTTGGGGATGTCGCCCGAGTAACGAATGCCGCCGTCGGCGATGAGCGGGATCTCGCCCTTCAGCGCCGTGGCAACGAGGTCGATCGAGGTGATCTGCGGCACGCCGATACCGGTGACGATGCGGGTGGTGCAGATGGAGCCCGGGCCCACGCCCACCTTCACGGCGTCGACGCCGGCGTCGAGCAGCGCGCGCGCCGCCTCGCCCGTGACGATGTTGCCGGCGATGACCTGCACCTGCGGGTAGCGCTTCTTCACCCAGCCGGCGCGGTCGATCACGGCCTGCGAATGGCCGTGCGCGGTGTCCACCACGATGACGTCGACGCCGGCTTCGACCAGCGCTTCGACGCGCTGCTCGGTGTCGCCGGCCACGCCCACCGCGGCGCCGACCACCAGGCGCTCGTGCGAATCCTTGGCGGCATTCGGGTTGTCGCGGGCCTTCTGGATGTCCTTCACCGTGATGAGGCCACGGAGCTGGAAGCCGTCGTTGACGACCAGGACTTTCTCGATGCGGTTTCTGTGCAGCAGCTGCAGCACTTCGTCGTGCGACGCGCCCTCGCCCACCGTGACCAGGCGGTCTTCGCGGGTCATGATGTTGCGAACGGGGTCGTCGTGCTTGCGCTCGAAACGCAGGTCGCGGCTGGTGACGATGCCGACCAGCTTCTCGCCGTCGACCACCGGCACGCCGGAGATGTTGTGCGCGCGGGTCAGCTGGAGCACTTCGCCGATGGAAGTGTCGGGGCGCACGGTGATGGGATTGCGGATGACGCCGGCTTCGAACTTCTTCACCAGGCGCACTTCGGCGGCCTGCTGCTCGGCCGTCATGTTCTTGTGGATGATGCCGATGCCGCCGTTCTGCGCCATGGTGATCGCGAGGCGGGCCTCGGTCACGGTGTCCATGGCGGCGGACACGATGGGGATGTTCAGGCGGAGACCGCGCGTGAAGCGCGTCGAGGTGTCCACATCACGCGGCATGACCGTGGAGTGGCCGGGAACCAGAAACACGTCGTCGTAAGTGAGTGCCTCGGCAAGGATGCGCATAGCATTAGTCCCGCGAGTAAATCGCGGCATTATAGCGTGCGTTGCAACAAAGCGACAGATAGCGGCGTGGGAAGACTTCTGTGGGAGCCGCTTCAGCGGCGATGGAGCCTCGCGACAGGGTTGCCTGCTGCCGCGGGATCGCCGGCATAGCCGGCTCTCACATCTTCCACATGGCCGGCTGCCGCACTTCAGGCGTCGATGGCTTCCGCGGCCTCGAAGGTGTTTTCCATCAGCGTCGCGACCGTCATGGGGCCTACGCCGCCGGGCACCGGGGTGATCCACGAGGCGCGCTCAGCAGCCGGAGCGAACTCCACGTCGCCGACGAGGCGGCCGTCCTCGAGGCGGTTGATGCCCACGTCCACGACCACCGCGCCCGGCTTCACCCATTCGCCCTTCACCAGCCCTGGCTTGCCGGCCGCCACCACGAGGATGTCGGCCTGGCGCACGAAGCTGGCTAGATCCTGCGTGAACTTGTGGCAACAAGTTACTGTACTTCCTGCAATTAGCAGTTCAAGAGCCAGGGGCCGGCCGACATGGTTGGATACGCCCACGATCACGGCGTGGCGGCCGCGCACCGGACGGTCGGTGTGACCGAGCAGCGTCATCACGCCCTTCGGCGTGCAGGGGCGCAAGCCGAAGCGGCGCAGCGCGAGACGACCCACGTTCACCGCCTGGAAGCCATCCACGTCCTTGCCGGGATCGATGCGGTCGACCAGCGCGTCCTCGTCGATGTGCTCGGGCAGCGGCGACTGCACGAGGATGCCGTGCACGGCCGGATCGGCATTGAGGCTGTCGATCAGTTCGAAGAGCTCGTCCTGCGTCGTCGACGCCGGAAGGTCGTAACCGAACGAATTGAAGCCGACCTGCTGGCAGGCACGGCGCTTGTTCTTGACGTAGACCGCCGACGCCGGATCGTCGCCGACCAGCACGACCGCAAGACCCGGCGCACGGCGACCGTCGGCCACGCGCTTCTTCACGCGGCGCGCAATGTGCTCGAGCAGTTCGTGGGCGATGCGCTTGCCGTCGAGGATGCGTGCGGTCATGGATGGGTCGCCCTGCGGAAACGAGGCATTATCGCCGATAGCGGAAGCGGATTGTAGGATGTGCCATGGCCATAGATACCCTTCCCTATCCCAAGGACCTCAGCGATGGCGTGGTCACGTTGCGCGCGCATCGGCCCGGCGACGCCGAGGCCCTTGCCGAGGCCGTGCGCGAATCGGTCGACACCGTCGGGCGGTGGCAGGACTGGTGTCATGCCGGTTACGACGTGACAGATGCCGGGAAGTGGATGGCGTCCGCACGGGAATCCTGGCTGCTCGCCGACGGCTTCGAGATGCTGATCGTGGATGCGACCACCGGCCAAATCCTCGGCGGCATGGGCGTCAATCAGCGGAACAAGGAGCAGCGTTTCGCCAACCTCGGGTATTGGGTGCGGCAGTCGGAGCAAGGGCGCGGCATCGCGACCCGCGCCGGGAGACTCGCCATCGGCTTCGCGTTCGCCGCGGTGAAGGTCGCGAGGCTGGAAATCGTCGCGGCAGAGCACAATCTGCCCAGCCGCAGAACGGCTGAACGGATTGGAGGTATTCTCGAAGGAATGCTTCGTAAACGATTGGTTGTCAAGGGCGAATCGCTGGACGCCGCGATGTATTCGGTGGTGCTCGGCGATCCGGCCGCTTCGGCTTCGTAAGTTCGCCCGGAAGCGGGCGAGCCGAAAAACCTCTCACCCCGCCGCGGCACACATCCGTTCGAGATCTACATACCCTTCGAACCGGGCGTCCACACCGCACCCCGGGCAATGCGGATCGCGACGCAACGTCAGTTCGCGGAAGTGCATACCAAGCGCGTCGTAGGTCAGCAGCCGCCCAACCAATGGCTGGCCGATGTCGAGCAACAGCTTCAGTGCTTCCGTGGCCTGCACGAGACCGACCAGGCCGGGCAGCACGCCCAGCACCCCCGCCTCGCTGCAGGTGGGCGCGTCGGCCGCCGACGGTGGTTCCGGGAACAGGCAGCGGTAGCACGGCGAATCGTCACGGCGCGGATCGAACACGCTGACCTGCCCCGTGAACCGCTCGATGGCGGCGTACACCATGGGCACGCCAAGGCGGCGGGTTGCGGCCGCGAGCAGGTAACGCGTGGCGAAGTTGTCGGCCCCGTCGATCACCACGTGGTGATCGCGGACCAGCGCCTCCACGTTCTCCGCGCGCAGACGATCCGCGACGACCTCGACCCGCACTCGCGGATTCAACGCTGCCAGGGTCATGCGGGCGGATTCCGCCTTGCCGAGCCCTACCCGCGCATCGCTGTGGATCACCTGGCGATGCAGGTTCGACCGTTCGACCCGATCGTCGTCGATCAGCGTGATATGCCCGACGCCCGCGGCGGCCAGATACAGCAGCGCCGGTGAGCCGAGTCCGCCCGCACCGATGACGACCACGCGTGCCTGGGCCAGCTTCGCCTGCCCCGCTTCGCCCACCTGGGGCAACAACACCTGGCGCGCGTAACGTTCCGCCGCATCCGAATCGAGCGTTCCCGCCGTTACGGGGAGCCCGGCCGCCTTCCAGGCGCCCATGCCGCCGGCAACGGAAGAGACCCGGCGGTAGCCCAGTCGCTGCAGTGCCTCGGCGCCTAGGAGCGAGCGCTGTCCGCTACCGCACAGCACCAGGATCTCGCGTTGGCGGTCCGGTTCGGCTTGTTCGATGCGGAGTTCGAGGAACCCGCGAGACAACCCCAGCGCGCCGGCGGGCGTGCCGGCGGCGCGTTCGCTGTCCTCCCGCACGTCGACCAGCAAGGCGCCGGCCAGTTGCCGGGTCAACGCCTCCGTGGCCGACACTTCACCCACTTTCGAGCGGATGTCGGACAACCAGCGGTCACGGTTGAGCTCTTCGGTCATGCGTGGCTCCTGGAGACGCGCCGCGGTTCGGCGCCTCCCTTGGCGACGCTATTTCTCGCGTCGCTTCGCGTTGCGGATCATGCGCTGGCGGCGGCGCTGCTGGCCTTCCGTCAACACGTTCTTCTTACCGGCGAAGGGGTTCTCGCCGTCGCGGAAATCGATGCGAACCGGCGTGCCCTCCAGGCGGAAGCGCTTCCGGAAGAAGCCTTCCAGGTAGCGACGATACGCCGGGGCGATGTGCTTGGTGCGGCTGCCGTGGATCACGATGGTGGGTGGGTTGGAGCCACCCGGATGCGCATAGCGCAGCTTCGGCGCGTGGCCGCGCACCAGCGGCGGCTGGTAGGCCTCGTAGGCTTTCTCCAGCGTGCGCGTGAGTTCGCTCGACGACAGTTCCTTCGTAGCCGCCGAATGTGCCCGGACTACCGCCTTCATGAGTTCGCGAAGACCGGAACCATGCAACGCCGAGATGAAGACCGTCTTCGCCCACTCGGCGAACTGCAAGCGCCGTTCCAGGGCCTTCTGGGTCTGCTCGCGCTGGTAGCTGTCCATGCCGTCCCACTTGTTCACGGCGATGACCAGCGCCCGGCCTTCCTCGATGGCATGACCGATGAGCGTGAGGTCCTGGTCGGCCAGGTTCTCACGCGCGTCGATCATAACGATCGTAACCTGCGACGCAGCAATGGACTGCAAGGTCTTGATGACGCTGAACTTCTCTACCGCTTCTTCCACGCGCGCACGACGCCGCACACCGGCGGTGTCGACCAGGGTGTAGCGCCGGCCATCGCGTTCCAGCGGCACCCGGATGGGGTCGCGGGTGGTGCCGGCGACGTCGGACACGATGAGGCGGTCCTCGCCGAGCAGGCGGTTGATCAACGTGGACTTGCCCGCGTTCGGACGGCCCACGATGGCCACGCGGATGCCCTGGTCTTCCAGGGCCGGATCGTCGTCGCGATCGTCCGGGAGGTAGGGCAGCGCCTTGGCCACCAGCGTGTCGACGCCGCGGTTGTGCGCCGCCGACATCGGCAGGGTTTCGGCAATGCCGAACGAGGCGAATTCGCCCAGCGCGACCAGCTCGTCCACGCCGTCGGTCTTGTTGACCACGACGATGACCGGCTTGCCGCTGCGGCGCAGCTCCGTGAGGATCGTGGCGTCGAGCGGCAGGATGCCCTCGCGCGCGTCGACCACGAAGACGAGCAGGTTCGCTTCCGAAATGGCGGCGCGAACCTGCTGGGCGGTGAGACCTTCGATACCTTCGTCGCTACCGGACAGGCCACCCGTGTCCACGACCACGAAGGGCCGGGGACCGAGGCGGCAGACACCGTAGTGCCTGTCGCGGGTGACGCCGGGCATGTCGGCGACGAGGGCGTCCCTGCTGCGCGTCAACGCGTTGAAGAGGGTCGACTTACCGACGTTGGGGCGGCCGACCAGGGCGACGACGGGCAACATGGGGGTACATCATTCCTTGGATCAGTTCGCCGGGATGCGGTAGGCGCCGATATGGCCCTCGACATCCTCGACGTAGACGGTATCGCCCACCACGAGGGGCTGGGCACGAATGGCTTTCCTGGACAGGCGCTCGCGGGCGACGATCTTGCCGTCGCTGCTGTCCAGCCAGTGGATGTGGCCGTCGAGATCGCCCACGACCACGTAGTTGCCCTGCACCGCCGGACCCGTGAGCCAACGGTACTTCAGACCGTCCTGCTTCCAGATGTTGGCGCCGCCGGACTTGTCGTAGGCCACCACCTGGGACACATCGTCCACGCCGAACACGGCGTTGCCGTGCACGTCGAGCGAGGTGAAGGTGGACAGCGCGTGGTTCCACAGCGGACGGCCGCTCGGACCGTCGATGGCGGTGAGCTGGCCGTGGTAGGCCGCACCGTAGAGGGTGCTGCCGTCGAGGACCAGCGCGCCGTCGGCGTCCGCGAGGCGGTCGATTTCGGTGCGGCCTTCGCCGGTGGCGAGCGTCTGCTCCCAGAGCTTCTCGCCGGTGTCCAGGCGCAGCGCCACGAGCTTGCCGGCGTCGCTGCCGAAGAACACCACGCCGTTCGCCACGAGCAGGCGGCCGTTGCCGCGCAGGCTGAGCACCGGCACCTGGGCCTGGTCGAACACCCAACGGCGTTCGCCGGACTTGGCGTCGATGCCGTACACGCGGCCGTCGTTGCAGCGGACGACCACGAGGTCGCCCACGATGACCGGCGCGGTGATGACTTCCGACGAAACCTCGCTGGCCCAGCGGCGCTCGCCGTCCTTTGCGTTGATGCCATACAGGTGGCCGTCGAGCGTACCGATGGCGACCAGGTCGCCGGCGGCGCCCGGACCGCCCGAGAAGCGGGCGTCCTCGCGCTTGGCGTCGCCCCAACCGAACCAGCCGTGCTGGCGGGTGCTCTTCGACCAGAGCTTCTTGCCGGTGGAGGCTTCGAACGCGGCGATCTTGCCGTCGGTGCTGGCGGCGTAGAGCACGCCGTCGGACACCACCGGGCGCATGCGCACGCCGGATTCGGCGGCGCCGTCACCGATGCTGGACTTCCACACGCGCTCGACCTTGAGCGTGGGCTCGAACTTCTTGTCGAGCGGGGTCGGCGGTTCGACGTTTTCCTTCTTGAAAGAGTGGCAGCCGGCCAGTACGACCAGCGACGAAGTCAACGCGATTGCCCAGAAACGTTTCATGCACCCTGCTTCCCGGCCACGGCCAGATCATCGAGTTTGGTTTGGACCACACCGCGTTGCGGTGCGCTGTCGCCCATGGCGGCGATGGCGGCCTGGTAGGCCTTACGTGCATCGTCGGGACGACCCAGCTTGACCAGCGCGTCGCCGCGGAGTTCCTGCGAGAGCGCCACGAACGACTTGCCGTCCATGCCGTCGAGAGCGGTGATGGCGTCCTGCGGCTTGCCCTGCGCGTACTTCAGCTGGGCGCCGCGGAACGATACGAGCGCCTTGAGCGTCGGGTCCTTGGCATGGGCCTTCGCCCAGTCCAGGTCGCCCGCGGCCTTGTCGAACTGCCCGGCCAGGACGTTGCGCTGCGCACGCTCGCCGGCGGCGAACACCGACCAGGCGGTGTCCGAATAGTCCTTCAGCAGGGTTTCGGTACGCATGTCGATCTCGTTGCCACGGCTCTGCGCCACGGCAAGCTGCAACGCCGAATATTCGCCGGCGGCGGCTTGTTCATGGTTGGCGCGATGCGACTTCCACTGCTGCCAGCCGAAGATCAGCGCCAGGCCCAAGCCGATGCCCACGGCGATGGAGACACCATTCTTGCGCAGCCACTGCTGGACGCGTTCGCCCTGTTCGTAGTCGTCGTATACGTCGAATGCCATGCAATCACCCACTGCGCTCCGCGCAGCAAAACCGAGGGAGGGAACGAGCCCGGGCCGGCCATCGGCGATGGCGGCACGGATCAATAGGCAAGGATACCCGAAAAGGACGGGCGGGCGGCGCCGCGCGGTGTGCGCACGGCGTGCCGAAGCGTTCAGAGAGCGGTGGGTGAAGCCTTGCCGTCGCGGATGTCGACGCGGAACCGGGCCACGTTGGCGCGGCGGAACGTGTCGAGCTGTACCGGCTGGCCGTCGACGGTCACCTGGGCACCGGTGGCGTTGCCGATGCGAACATCGAGCTGGGAATCACTGCGATAGGACTTCTGCGTGCCGGCCGGCAGGATGCCGTACTCCAGGCGCGAACCGTCGGCGGCCGTGACTTCCACCCAGCTGGCCGATGGCAGGTTCAGGGTGAGGCTGTGTCCACCCTGCCCCGTGGTCGCGTCCGGCGCGGGCGCCGCCGAAGCCAGCGGCGCCTTGTTGGCCGTGGCGTGATCGAGCGGCGGGAACATGGCCATGGACGCCATGAGCGGCTGCTGGTCTTCGACACGCGGCTCGCTGGCTGCCACGGGCTTCGTCTCCGCGGCGGCCACGTTGGCGCCGGCGCTGGAAGACGACGTGGCAGGCGCGTCCTGCTGCGCGACCGGCGTGGCGTCGAGCGGGGACAGACGCGCCATGTCGCGGTCGAGCGTGCCGCGCACGCCCAGCCACACCATCGGCACGATGATTACCGCCGTCAGCACCACGTAGGTGGCCGCGGTGAGGTAGCGCTCGAACAGATAGCGGGAATGGGAAACGCCACCGGTGACGACGAGTTCCGGTTGACGCGGCGTAAGGCGGGCGAGCTCGGCCTGGATGGCCTCTTCCTCGATGCCCACGTGAAGGCCGTATTTCGTGAGATAGCCGGCGAGGTACACCTGGTAATCGATACCGCCGTATTCGCCGGCCTCGAGCTGACGCAGGAGGCGCGTGGGCAGGCGCAGCGCCTGGCCGCAGGCCTCGATGGTGTATCCGCGGGCCTCGCGGGCGGCGCGCAGCCGCGCGCCGAAGCCGGCGGCGGTCGCTGGATGATCGATCAGCACGCGGCCCTCTTCGGCAGGGGCCTCGATTTGCGGGTCCATGGCATGCTCCCTGTGTGCATTCGGCTCGAGCCCCGCGAACAGGTCCTGTTCGTGTCCGTCCCGACCGGAAGAATTCGAAGATACTGGGGTCATTGACGTGCGGTGGCTTCGAGTGCGTGCGCGGGATCCGAATCCGGGAACCTTTCGCGCAGGCGTTTGGCGTAGTCCTGGGCAACCTCCCCGTTGCCCAGACGGAGCTCGATATCGTGACCGAGCTTCAACGAATCCGGACTCGGCGCCCCCAGCGCTTCGTAGCGTTGCAGGAAGGCGCGCGCCCGGAATGCATCGTTCTTAAGGTACAACACGTGCGCCATCTGATACAGGGCGTCGGCGTTATTCGGATTGCGTTCGATCGCCTTGCGGAAGTAACCCTCCGCGGCGTCGTAATCCTGCGATTGCAGCTGGCAGGTGCCCGCATTGCTCAGCGCAAGATCCGGCGTTTCGTAGAACGGGTCGGCCAGGGCACGATCGAAGAACGGCTTCGCCTCCGCCGGCCGGTGCTGGGTGCACAGGAAAACGGCGAGGTTGTTGTTCACCGAGCCCTTCTTCGGGTCGTATTCCACGGCCTTGCGATAGTGCAGCTCGGCGTTCACCGGATCGTTGATGCGCTCGTAGAGCACGGCGATAACCGTATGGGCCGGAACGTATTTAGGGTCGAACTGAAGCGCTTTCTGAAGTTTTTCCATGGCGCCCTTGAGGTCGCCGTTCTGCATGTAGCGCTGGCCGAGCTCCGTGTGAACCTCCGCCCCCTTGGCGCGATCGTCGGCGGCCGTCGAGGGCTTCAGGCCCGAGCCGTCCCCCACGCAGCCGGCGCACGCGAATGCGAGCGCCGCCAGCATCCCCCACCGCTCAAGCCGCATTCACCACTCCCTCTCCGAGTTTCTTGCGGAACTCCGCCTGCCGGCGGGTACGGTCCACAACCTGTCCCTTCAGCTGGCCGCATGCGGCGTCGATGTCGTCGCCACGGGTACGGCGCAGCATGGTCAGCACGCCCGCATTGAGCAGCTGGGTCTGGAACGCGCGGATGTCGTCCTGGCCGGAGCGCTCGAAGCGCGTGCCGGGGAACGGATTGAACGGAATGAGGTTGACCTTGTTCGCACCCGGAAGACGGCGCATGAACTTGATGAGCTGGCGTGCGTGCTCGGGCTGGTCGTTCACGCCCTTCATCAGTGTGTATTCGAAGGTGATGGACGTGCGCGGCGCGCGCTGGATGTAGCGCTCGCAGGCGCCCATCAGCTCGGCCAGCGGGTAGCGCTTGTTCAGCGGCACGAGCTCCGTGCGCAGTTCGTCGTTGGCCGCATGCAGCGACACGGCCAGCGAGACGTCGCTCTCGGCGGAGAGGCGGTCGATCATCGGCACGAGGCCGGCCGTGGACAGCGTGACGCGCTTGCTCGCCAGGCCGAAGCCCAGGTCGTCGCGCATCAGGCTCATGGCCTTCACCACGTTGTCGAAGTTCAGCAGCGGCTCGCCCATGCCCATCATCACCACGTTGGTGATGCGGCGCTGCTGGTGCGGCACGTTGCCGAGGTGTTTGGCCGCGACCCATACCTGGCCGATGATCTCGGCCGTGGAGAGGTTGCGGGAGAAGCCCTGGGTGGCCGTGGAGCAGAACTGGCAATTCAGGGCGCAGCCGACCTGCGACGACACGCAGAGCGTGCCGCGGGTCGGCTCCGGGATGTACACCGTCTCGATGGCGTTGCCGCCATCCATGCCCAGCAGCCACTTGTGGGTGCCGTCGACCGCGGCCTTCTCGAACACGGTCTTCGGCGGCCCCACGTAGCAGCTGGCACTGAGTTTTTCGCGCAACGCCTTGCCGACATCGGTCATTTTCTCGAAATCGCTTTCGAGACGGTGGTAGATCCACTTCATGACCTGCTCGGCGCGATACGGCTTCTCGCCGAGCTGGGCGAAGAAATCGCGCAGTCCCTGGCGATCGAAGTCGAGCAGGTTGACCTTTTCGGCGGGCGTGTTCACGGCATGACTCAGTGGGAAACGACTTCCGTCGTGCGGAAGAAATAGGCGATCTCGACAGCCGCGGTTTCCGGTGCATCGGAACCGTGCACGGCGTTGGCGTCGATCGATTCGGCGAAGTCGGCGCGGATGGTGCCCGCGGCGGCTTCCTTGGGATTGGTGGCGCCCATGAGGTCGCGGTTCTTCAGGATGGCGCCCTCGCCTTCCAGCACCTGGATCATGACGGGACCCGAGATCATGAAATCGACCAGCGCCTTGAAGAAAGGACGCTCCTTGTGCACGGCGTAGAAACCTTCGGCTTCGGCGCGGCTCAGCTGCGCCATGCGCGCGGCCACGACCTTGAGGCCGGCCTTCTCGAACCGGGAAAGGATTTCGCCGACGACGTTCTTCTTGACGGCATCGGGCTTGATGATCGAAAGGGTGCGCTCCAGCGCCATACGGGTGCTCCGGGAAAGGGAATGGACAAAAAAATTATGGGCGCCTCGGAAGGCGCCGGCTGCCAGTTTACGGCTAAAGCCGTCCGGAATGACTGACTTAGCACACGAAATCTTGACAGATTCTAGCTGATCCGCAACCCGTTTGCAGGCCGGTGTGCGGTCGCAGATTGACCGCCCCGGGCGGCCGGGCGTACTCTCAAACGATCGTTTGATTCAAACCCACCGCCTGCGGAGTCCGCCGACATGACGAGCGCACCCTACGCTTCCCGCGAACGCAGCACGAAAGAACGGATTCTCGGTGCCGCCGAGGCCCTTTTCGCCACCCATGGGTTCGCCGGCGCCTCGCTCCGCCAGGTCACGGCCGCCGCCCGGGTGAACCTCGCTGCCGTGAACTACCACTTCGGCTCGAAGGACAAGCTCATCGAGGAGGTGTTCCGCCGCCGCCTCGACGAACTCAACAGCCGCCGCCTGGCTGCCCTCGGGAAAATCGCAAACCAGGACGAGACCCAGCTCGAGGACGTGCTCGACGCGTACATTCGCCCGGCGCTCGACCTCTCGCGCACGGACGGCGGCGGGGCTGCCTTCGTTCGCGTGCTGGCACGTGCCTATGCCGAGCACAACGACACCCTGCGCCGCTTCCTTTCGGACAACTACGGCCACGTGCTGCGCCAGTTCGCCACCGAGTTCGGCCGCCTGTTGCCGGGGCTGGCGAAGGAAGAGATCTACTGGCGCCTCGATATCGTCACCGGCGCCCTCACTTATGCGATGGCCGACTTCGGCATCATCCAGCGCAAGAGCGACGTCGCCGAGCGCGACCACCGCGAAGCCGCCGCGGAGCACCTCATCCGCTTCGCCGCCGCCGGCCTGCGCAACCCTTCCGTTTCGAACTCCCCGGCCACCCGCTGACCGGGGAACGATCATTGAGCTATCGGAGAACACCATGACCGCAACACCGTTACGCATTCGCAAGGCCGCGGTACTCGGCGCCGGCGTCATGGGCGCGCAGATCGCCGCTCACCTGACGAACGCCAACGTGGAAACCGTGCTGTTCGACCTTCCGGCTAAGGAAGGCCCGAAGAGTGGCATCGCCATCAAGGCCATCGCCAACCTCGCCAAGCTTTCGCCCGCGCCGCTGGCCGAGAAGAGCCTGGGCGCCGCGATCGTGCCGGCGAACTACGAGGAAGACCTGGCCCTCCTGGCCGACGTGGACCTGGTGATCGAAGCCATCGCCGAACGGATGGACTGGAAGCTGGATCTCTATACGAAGATCGCTCCGCACGTGTCCAAGACCGCCGTGCTCGCCAGCAACACCTCGGGCCTGTCGATCAACGGCCTGGCCGAAGCGCTGCCGGAAGAGATGCGCCATCGCTTCACCGGCGTGCACTTCTTCAATCCGCCGCGCTACATGCACCTCGTGGAACTGATTCCCACGAAGCTCACCGACAAGACGGTGCTCGAGGGCCTCGAGGCCTTCCTCACCACCACCCTCGGCAAGGGCGTGGTCTACGCCAAGGACACCCCGAACTTCATCGGCAACCGCATCGGCGTGTTTTCCATGCTTTCCACGATGCATCACACCGAGAAGTTCGGCCTTGGCTTCGACACCGTCGACGCCCTCACCGGCCCCGGCATCGGCCGCCCGAAGAGCGCCACCTTCCGCACGGCCGACGTCGTCGGCCTCGACACGCTCGCCCACGTCGTCAAGACGATGGCGGACACCCTGCCCGACGATCCGTGGCACACGTACTTCCAGGCGCCGGCATGGCTGAAGGCGCTCATCGAGAAGGGTGCCCTCGGCCAGAAGACCGGCGCGGGCGTTTACCGCAAGGCCGGCAAGGACATCGTGGTGCTCGACCTGCAGAAGCAGGACTACCGCGTGTCCGAGCAGAAGGCGTCCGATGAAGTCTCGGCCATCCTGGCCATCAAGGATCCCGCCGAGAAGTTCGCGAAGCTGCGCGCGTCGGCCGACCCACAAGCACAGTTCCTGTGGGCCGTGTTCCGCGACCTCTTCCATTACTCCGCCTATCACCTGGCCGACATCGCCGATACCGCTCGCGACGTCGACTTCGCCATCCGCTGGGGTTATGGGTGGAAGCTTGGCCCGTTCGAGATCTGGCAGTCGGCCGGCTGGCAGCAGGTTGCCGGCTGGATCGCCGAGGACATCGCCGCCGGCAAGACCATGAGCAGCGCACCGTTGCCTGCCTGGGTCACCGATGGCCGTGCCGGCGTGCACGGTAAGGCGGGTTCGTACTCCGCCGCGGACGGCACCGAGAAGCCGCGCTCCAGCCACCCCGTGTACCAGCGCCAGGCGTTCCCCGATCCGATCCTGGGCGAGAAGTTCGACCAGGGTACGACGGTCTGGGAGAACGACGGCGTGCGCCTGTGGCATGCCGGCGACGACATCGGCGTGATCTCCTTCAAGACCAAGATGCATACGGTCAACGACCAGGTGCTCGACGGTATCCAGCATGCCATCGGCCTGGCCGAGCAGCAGTTCCGCGGCGTGGTGCTGTGGCAGCCGTCGGAGCCGTTCTCGGCCGGTGCCGACCTCAAGGGCGCCCTGGGCCTGCTCAAGGAAGGCAAGCTCGCGCAGTTCGGGGCCATGGTCGCGAACTTCCAGGCCACCAGCATGCGCATCAAGTACTCGCTGGTTCCGGTGGTCGCCGCGGTGCGTGGCCTCGCCCTCGGCGGCGGCTGCGAATTCCAGATGCATTCGGCGCGCACCGTCGCGGCGCTGGAGAGCTACATCGGGCTCGTCGAGGCCGGCGTCGGCCTTCTGCCCGCCGGTGGCGGTCTCAAGGAACTGGCCGTGCGTGCCGCGCAGGCCAATCCGGAAGATCCGTTCGAATCGCTGAAGAAGGTGTTCGAGACCGTGGCGATGGCCAAGGTGTCCACGAGCGCGCTCGAAGCGAAGTCGCTCGGCCTGCTGCGCAAGGACGACATCGTGGTGTTCAACAGCTACGAACTCCTGCACGTGGCCAAGGCGCAGGCACGCGCGATGGCCGAGTCGGGCTATCGCCCGCCGTTGCCCGCGCGCGCCATTCCCGCCGCCGGCGACACCTCCACCGCCACCTTCAAGGCGTCGCTCGCGAACATGGCGGAGGGCTACTTCGCTTCCGCGCACGACATCGACATCGCCAGCCGCATCGCCGACACGCTGTCGGGCGGAAAGATCGAACGCGGTTCGCTGGTCGACGAAGCATGGCTGCTCGCGCTGGAACGCCGCCACTTCGTGGAACTGGCGCAAACCGAAAAGACCCAGGCCCGTATCGCGCACACGATGACGACGGGGAAGCCGCTGCGTAACTGACGCGCCCAGCGCTCTGACGCAGCCCTCCTCCCCACTTAAAGGAAACACTTCCATGAGCAAGCAAGTGCAAGACGCCTACATCGTCGCCGCCACCCGCACTCCGGTAGGCAAGGCGCCGCGCGGCGTGTTCCGCAACACCCGCCCCGACGACATGCTGGCCCACGTCATTCGCGCGGTGCTCGAGCAGGCACCGGGCATCGACCCGGCCATGATCGCCGACGCCATCATCGGCTGCGCCATGCCGGAAGCCGAGCAAGGCATGAACGTCGCGCGCATCGGCGTGCTGCTGGCAGGCCTGCCCGAGCAGGTGCCGGGCGTCACCATCAACCGTTTCTGCTCTTCGGGCGTGCAGGCCATCGCCATGGCCGCCGACCGCATCCGTCTGGGCGAAGCCGACCTCATGCTGGCCGGCGGCACCGAGTCGATGAGCATGGTGCCGATGATGGGCCACAAGATCGCCATGAACCCGGCGATCTTCGAGAACGACGAAAACCGCGCCATCGCATTCGGCATGGGCATCACCGCCGAGAAAGTGGCCGAGCGCTGGAAGGTCAGCCGCGAAGACCAGGACGCCTTCGCCCTGCAATCGCATCAGCGTGCCATCGCAGCCATCGCCGCCGGCGAGTTCAAGGATGAGATCACCCCGTTCCAGCTCGACGATCGCTATCCGGACCTGAAGAACCACAGCGTCCGCGAAGACCGCCGCATCATCGACACCGACGAAGGCCCGCGCCAGGACACCTCGCTGGACGTGCTGGGCAAGCTGCGCCCGGTGTTCCGCAACGGCCAGTTCGGCGGCTCGGTCACGGCGGGCAATTCCTCGCAGATGTCCGACGGTGCCGGCGCCCTGCTGATCGCCAGCGAGAAGGCCATCAAGGATTACGGCCTGACGCCGCTCGCGCGTTTCGTCGGCTTCTCGGTCGCCGGCGTGGCGCCGGACGTGATGGGCATCGGTCCGAAGGAAGCGATTCCGAAGGCGCTGAAGCAGACCGGCATCACCCAGGACCAGCTGGACTGGATCGAACTCAACGAAGCGTTCGCCGCGCAGGCCCTTGCGGTGATCCGCGACCTCGGCCTGGATCCGGCCAAGGTGAATCCGCTGGGCGGCGCCATCGCCCTCGGCCACCCGCTGGGCGCCACGGGTGCCATTCGCGCCGCCACGCTGATCCACGGCCTGCGCCGCCGCAAGCAGAAGTACGGCATGGTCACGATGTGCATCGGCACCGGCATGGGTGCCGCCGGCGTGTTCGAAGCGCTCTAACGGTAGATGTGGGAGCCGCTTCGGCGGCGATGGCGGCTCCCACACAGAGCGAAGATTTGGGGTTAACCTCGACCCATGCACGGCATCCATACCATCGACACCGGCTTCGGCCGCCCGTCCTTCGATGCGGCCTACCTCGTGGCCGAGCGGGGCCGCGGCGCCTTCATCGACAGCGGCACCGCGCATTCGCTGCCGCGCTTCCTCGACGCCATCGCCGCGGCCGACCTGGAACCGAAAGACATCGACTGGGTGATCCTCACCCACGTCCACCTCGACCATGCCGGTGGTGCCGGACTGCTGATGCGCCACCTTCCCAACGCCATGCTGGCGGTGCATCCGCGCGGCGCGCCGCACATGATCGATCCTTCGGTCCTCATCGCCGGCGCTTCAGCCGTGTACGGTGGGGAAGACATCGTTCGGCGCGACTATGGCGAGATCCTTCCCGTACCGAAGGACCGCGTGATCGAGGCGGACGACGGCTTCGTCATCGACCTCGCCGGCCGCGCCCTGCTCTGCCTCGATACCCCGGGCCATGCCCGCCACCACATCGCGATACACGACGAGCGCGCGAACGCATTCTTCACCGGCGACATCTTCGGCTTGTCCTATCGCGAGCTGGATTCGCCCGGCGGGCCTTTCATCATCCCCACGACATCGCCCGTGCAGTTCGATCCGGACGCGGCCCACGCCTCCATCGAGCGCCTCATGCGCTACGAGCCGGAAGCGATGTACCTCACGCATTACGGCAGGGTGACCGACGTGAAGCGGCTTGCGAACGATCTGCACGCGCTGATCGACGCGATGGTGGCGATTGCGAAACGGCACGCCACGGCAGCGGATCGCGAGCAGCGCACCGCCTTCGACTTCATCGACCTCTATGTGGAACGCGCGCACCGCCAGGGCGTGACCTTGACCACGGCGGAAATCGTGAAGGTGCTGGAGGTTGACATTCGCCTGAATGCGCAAGGCGTCATGATTTGGCTAAGCAGAAACGCCCGCTGAATTCCGCTTACCGGACACGCCACGTGAATCGCTAGGGATTTCCGGCATGAGGCGCCGGCCGCCGCAATTCACGCTCGAAAAGCCTCCTGGCGAGGCGATGCATCGTGGCCGCCCAGACACATTACCCACTGTTATTCTCCCTTTGCCAGCGGTGCACAAGGACAGTTGGCATTACCCGACCAAGGAGAACCGCAATGGGCGCGAAATCGATCAAGGGCTCCAATCTCATTCAGAATGGTGACTTCGCGGAAGAGGCGGTGCATTGGGTAAGCGGGGGCAGCCGGAAACTACATGTTTCCCTTTTCGAAAAGAAAAACGCCCTGCATTGTTCCCTCGGTGAAAACACGATTGCACGCCAACGACTAGTGGCAACAGCGCGTGCAGGCGCGCGGTATCGCATCGCCTTTGCCGTCAACGCTCTTCCCGATCGGGTCTTGCCACGCATCCTCGCTGAGGTAAGTGTGACCGTGAGGATACCTGACTATACGTCTATCTACGGAGCCCACCTCGAGCTCGCGCAGGGAGAGGTATGGGGAAGGGATTGGGAAGTCATCACGAACGATTTCGAAGTGGCGTCCCATCTGGACAATGGCTCGATGGAGGTCAATCTAATTGTCCTGCCTCGTGGCGAGACCGAGTGGCCGCCCGGCAAATTCTATGTGACAGACATCAGCCTGATCGACACAACCGACGAGAACAGGTGACCGTCGCGCGCGCGATTGTCTGGTTTCAGGCCAGTCGCGCGCCATTCGCTACGGGACGCTCCGTGGTCGTGATCACCACGCCTTCGTCGGTATGGAACCCGGTCAAGAGGAACTGCGACCGGAACGGCCCGATCTGCTTCTCCGGGAAATTGATCACCCCGACGATCTGCTTGCCCACCAGTTCTTCCGCGCTGTAGATCGCCGCCACCTGGGCACTGGTTTTCTTCTCGCCGTGCGGCCCGAAATCCACCCATATCTTGTACGCGGGCCGGCGCGCTTCAGGGAAGACTTCGGCACGAACGATCGTGCCCGCCACCAGCATCACCTTCTCGAAATCCGCCCAGCTTATTTCTTCGCTCATCTCATCCTTCCAGTCGCGACTTGAACCAGTCGCGCAGTTCATATTTCCAGTAGGTGCCCTGCGCCGCCAGGTAACCGAACGGCCGATGCACCGGATCCAGCCCGAAACCCGCATAGGTATCGAGCACGGGGTCGCCCGAGGCGATGGCCTCGGCCAATGCCTCGCCGGCCGCGCATGTCGGGGCCAGGCCATGGCCACCGAATGCCTGCGCATACCAGAGGCCGTTTCCGTGCGTGCCCACCTGGGGCATCTCGTGCCGTGCGTAGCTCATCAGGCCCGACCATGCCTGCTCGACACGTGCATCCGCCAGCGACGGAAAAACCCGCGCGAGATCGCGCTTCAGCAGTCGCTGCACCGCGCGCGGGGAGCGATCGCGCACCGAGATTCGGCCACCCCAGAGGAGGCGCGTATCGGGCAGAGGCCGATAATAATCGAAGGCGAAACGTGTGTCGTAGACGGCGGCCCGCGTGCGCAGGCATTCCCCGAGGCGCTCGCCCAGCGACTCGGTCACCATGACGTACGTGGCGATAGGCAGCACCGCGCGATCGATGCGGCGGTCCAATCCCGCAAGATAGCCACCGCACGCGAGCACCACGTTCGGCGTTTCCAGCTCCGCATCGCCGACGCGCAGTACCCAGCGCGACCCCCGCCGCTCGAGCATGCGTACACGCGACGACTCGTGGATGCTTACCCCTGCCCGCTCGGCCGCCTGCGCCAGCCCGCGGGCATACGCCAGGGGATCGATATGCAGGGCGTTCCTTTCATAAAGGCCGTCGTGGTACCGGGGGCTGCGCACGAACTCGTGCATGGCGTCCTCTGGAATCCATTGCCAGTCGGCGCCGTAGTGTTCGGCAAGCAGGCGCTGCCTGGCGCGCAATACCTCGGCGTCGCGGAACCAGTTGGCCCAGACGACGCCGGCGTCGACGGCATCGCAATCGATGCCGAGGACCGAAATCCGCTCGCGTATCAGGTTCACCGCATCCACGGTGCGCGCATACAGCGCGCGGGCGCGCTCCGCCCCCGCCTGTTCCAGCAGGGCCTTTTCGCCGAGCGAGTAGCCGGCGAAAACGAAACCGCCATTCCGGCCGGAAGCCCCGAAGCCGACCCATCGGGATTCCAGCAGCACTACGTCGCGCACGCCGCGCGCCGCCAGCCCCAGTGCGGTATTCAGCCCCGCGAACCCACCGCCCACGATGACGACCGCGGCCTCGCGCCGGCCTTGCGGCGGCGGCCGAAGCGCGGGAGCGGACGTTCGGTCGTGGTACCACGACGGCATGTGGCGGTTCCTCGAAGCAGGTGCGCCGTTGTACAAGACCGCGCGGCGAGGCGAAAGGTCCGTCCGTCACCCTGTTCAGGCGTATGATCGGCGGACGTCCCGGACAATCCATGCCATGAGCCTGCTGCCGCCCATCGACCTAGAACGTTGGATCGACGAGAACCGCTCCCTGCTCAAGCCCCCAGTCGGCAACAAATGCATCGTCGATGGCGACTTCATCGTGATGATCGTCGGCGGGCCCAACGCCCGCACCGACTATCACTATGACGAGGGCCCCGAGTTCTTCTACCAGCTCGAAGGCGAGATGGTGCTGAAAGTGCAGGACGACGGGCAGGCCCGCGACATCCCGATCAAGGCGGGACAGATGTTCTACCTCCCGCCCCGCGTGCCGCACTCGCCGCAGCGCATGCCCGAATCGATCGGCCTGGTGATCGAGCGGCGCCGCATCGCCGGCGAGAAAGACGGCCTGATGTGGTTCTGCCAGGCATGCAACCACAAGCTCTACGAAGAGTATTTCCCGCTGGGCAGCATCGAGACGGACTTCCCACCGGTCTTCGAGAAGTTCTACCGGTCCATCGAAGCCCGCACCTGCGCCAACTGCGGCGCGGTCCACCCCGCTCCGGCGAAATACGCGGGCTGATTCCCGCGCGTCAGCGCTCCCTGGCCAGCCACTTCGCCGCCATGCGGCGAAGGGACGGCTCCAGTGCCGGATCGGCCGCGATGTCGGCCACGGAATGCCAGGCCAGTTCCAGCGACTCCTCGTTCACCACGAAGTCCTCTCCCCCGCGAGCGACCACCGCGTAGCGCACGTCGTAATGCCAGTGCTGCGGTTCGTTCCCGCGCGCCGGGATGACGTGCCGGTCCACGTCGAAGATGCCGGGAAGCAGTTCCAGCCCGGTCAGCCCCGTTTCCTCTTCGGCCTCCCGTAAGGCGACTTCCGGCAGGTTCGCCTCGCCATCGGCGTGTCCACCGGGCTGGAGCCACCGGCCCAACTTCCGATGGAGCATCAGCAGCGCACGCTCGCCGTCCGCACTCACCAGCCACGCCGAGGCCGTGAAATGGCCGTGCTGCGTTTCACGGTGGAACGGCCGTGCCTCGTCCCGCGTCCAGGCGGTGAAGTGATGAACCGCGCCTTCGTCCGGCCAACGGCCGGCGTAATGGTCCAGTGCGTCGAGCAAATGCTGTCGTGTGGCGTTCATGGGAACACGGTCTGGAAAGAGCGGGGCATTTTCGCACGGCTTTTTCGGATTAGTCCGATGTCGCTGCCGGTGAAGGCTTGCCTAGGATGTCATCGAGCGCACGACGCGCTCCGTCCGCAGCGTCCGCTGTGCAATGCAAGGAGTCGCGCATGCCGCAGAAATTGAAGTCCGCCGCCGCCATTGCGCTGGCGTGCACCTGTCCGGCCGCAGCCTGGGCCGCCGCCCTCCCGGGCGAAGCCAACTTCACCGGGCCCCTCGTCACCCCCGCCGTCAATGCGTTGCCGGCCGGCATGGTGAACATCCAGCCATACCTCATCCATACCAATACGCGCGGCAGCTACGACAACCGTGGCGACCGCCGGGAAAGCAAACCCACCGTGCGCCAGTGGCAGCTTGCGGTGCCGATCACGTACGCCCTCACCGATACGGCGTCAGCGCAGGTCATCCTCAATGCGGCCCGTACCTCTGGCAACGGCCAGCACAGCGACGGCTTGCGCATGGGCGACACCACGGTCCGCGTCCAACAGCGGCTCCGCGGCCCGGCCGCCGACGGCACCGGGCTGGTGCTGGGCCTCGCCCTGGCGCAGCGCCTGCCCACCGGCCGCTACCACCGCCTCGACACCAACCCGCTGAACGGCACGGGCAATGGCGCCATGCGCACCACCTTCGCCTTCGGTGCCCAGGAACTGTTCTGGCTCGACGGTGGCCAGGCCATCCGCTGGCGCGGCCAGCTCGCGTGGAGCCCGTCGCCCGGTCGCATCCGCGTGCACGGCAGCAGCGTGTATGGCACCGAAGCCGGTTTCCGCGGCCACGCACGGCTCGGCCAGGCATGGAATGCCTCCGTCGCCGCCGAATACGCACTCGATGCCCGCTGGGTACTCGTGGGCGAAGCCATCTGGAACCGCGCCAGCGCCATCGACCTCGCGGGCACCGCCGCCGATCGCTCGCATGTGGCACGCAGGCTCGCACCCAGCCAGGAGTTCAGTCTCGCACCCGCCGTGGAATACAACTTCACGCCGAACACGGGACTCATCGCCGGCGTGCAGTTCACCGTCGCCGGCCGTAACACGGCCGACTACGTGGCGCCTCAGGTGGCGCTCAACATGGTCTTCTGAAGCACCGAGACACGACATGCACAACCGCCGCAAGTCATGGTCGACATCCCCGCCCGCAGCGCGCAATGCCTTGGCAGGCCTCGCATTGCAGCTTGTACGGCCAAGGCCCACTGGGCTATGGTGCCGTGCTGGCGCCTCCGGGCAGCGGCGTGTCCACCGTAACCCACGCGGCGGTCCCAATAATAAAAGGCTACATTCCGGCAGTAGGGGAGACACATGTTGAAACACCTGTTCGCGACGCATCCCATCGAGGCCGCGCCGCACGTCGACGCTGGCGAACACATCGAAACCGGTGTGCACGCAAGCGGTGAACTCAAACGAGTCCTCACGGCCAAGCACCTCATTCTTCTCGGCGTCGGCGCCGTCATCGGTGCAGGTATCTTCGTCATCACCGGTCAGGCCGCCGCGCTCCATGCAGGCCCCGCGCTGGTCATCAGCTTCCTGATCGCGGGCTTCGCCTGCGCCCTGGCCGGCCTCTGCTACGCCGAGTTCGCCGCCATGCTTCCGGTTTCCGGCAGCGCCTACTCTTATTCCTACGCCACCCTCGGCGAATACGTCGCCTGGTTCGTCGGCTGGAACCTCGTTCTCGAATACCTCTTCGCCGCGGCCACCGTCGCCGCCGGCTGGTCCGGTTACTTCAACGAGCTGCTCGGCATGCTCGGCCAGATGTCCGGCACCAACCTCGCCCTGCCCGTGTCGCTTTCGTCGGCGCCGTTCCAGTTCATCGAGGGCCACATCCAGGCCACCGGCACGCTGATCAACCTGCCAGCGGTGGTCATCATCGCCGCGCTGTCGGGTCTCTGCTACGTCGGCATCACGCAGTCGGCGTTCGTCAACTCGATCATCGTGGCCATCAAGGTCACCGTGATCCTGCTGTTCCTCGCCTTCGCCATCCAGGTCATCAACCCGGCCAACTGGCACCCCTTCATTCCCGAAGCGGAAGGCCCGGGCACGTTCGGCTGGGGCGGCATCTTCCGCGCAGCCACCATCGTGTTCTTCTCCTACGTCGGCTTCGACGCGGTCTCCACCGCGGCGGGCGAAGCGAAGAACCCGCAACGCGACATGCCCATCGGCATCCTCGGCTCGCTCGCCATCTGCACCGTGCTGTATATCGCCGTGGCGCTCGTCCTCACCGGCATCGCGCCGTTCCGCATGCTCAACACGCCAGAGCCGGTCGCCACCGCCCTCGGTCTCTATCCGCACCTGTCCTGGCTGAAGGCCATCGTGGTGCTCGGCGCCATCACCGGCCTGTCCTCGGTCATCCTGGTGATGCTCATGGGCCTGCCGCGCATCTTCTTCTCGATGGCGAAGGACGGCCTGCTGCCGCAGACCATGGCCAAGGTGCACCCGAAGTTCCGCACCCCGTACATCGGCACCATCATCGTCGGTGTCGCTGCGGCCGCCATGGCCGGCCTGTTCCCGGTGAGCGTGCTGGGCGAACTGGTGTCCATGGGCACCCTGCTCGCCTTCGCCACCGTCTGCATCGGCGTGCTCATCCTTCGCTATACCCGTCCGGACCTCCAGCGCAGCTTCCGCGTGCCGTTCGTGTGGCCCATCTGCATCACCGGTGCCCTGGCCTGCGTCTACCTGTTCTGGCAGGCGTTCGAAGAACACTGGCGCCTGATGCTCGGCTGGATCGTCATCGGCCAGGCCATCTACTTCGGCTACGGCTACGCGCACAGCAAGCTGCGCAAGTCCCTCGGCTGATCGCAGCTGCCAGACGGAAAGGCCGGCGGTCGTCCGCCGGCCTTTCCATTTGCACTATCCTCCATCGAACACGACCTCCAGGCTGTCCATGCTCCAGCAGTTACTTGCGAAGAAAGCTCCCCAGGCGGAACCCGACGACGCGCACGGCCCGGCCCTGCGACGCACTCTCGGACCATGGGGGCTCACGGCGCTGGGCATCGGCGCGGTCATCGGCGGCGGCATCTTCGTCATCACGGGCGTCGCCGCGGCGGAACACGCCGGCCCCGCCATCATCGTTTCCTTCATCCTCGCGGCCATCTGCAGCACCTTCACGGCGCTCTGCTATGCCGAGTTCGCGTCGATGATCCCCGTCTCCGGCAGCGCCTATTCCTATGCCTACGCCACGCTCGGCGAAGGCGCGGCCTGGTTCATCGGCTGGAACCTCATCCTCGAATACGGGGTGTCCGCCTCCGCGGTGGCGGTGAGCTGGACGGGCTATTTCGTCAGCCTGCTCGACCATGTCGGCATCCACATTCCCCCGGCGCTCACCAATGCCCCGGTGGACTGGGTCGACGGCCACATGGTTCTCACGGGCGCGCTGTTCAATCTTCCGGCCGTCGGCATCACGCTGGCGCTCACCTGGGTCTGTTACGTGGGCATCAGGGAGTCCGCCGGCATCAACATGGCCATGGTGCTGCTGAAGACCGCGCTCATCATCCTGGTGATCGTCGTCGGTGCCAGCCACATCGACACGGCGAACTGGCATCCCTTCATCCCCGCCAACGAAGGCGGCGACAAGTACGGCTGGAACGGCATTCTGCGCGGCGCCTCGATGGTGTTCTTCGCCTACATCGGCTTCGAAGCCACGTCCACGGCCGCCCAGGAGTCGAAGAACCCGCAGCGCGACATGCCCATCGGCACGCTGGCGTCGCTCGCCATCTGCACGGTGCTCTACATCGCCATGGCGGCGGTGCTGACCGGCCTCGTGCCGTTCGCCCAGCTGGGTACGTCGGAGCCGGTGGTCACGGCGATCCGCCAGCATCCGGAACTGGGCTGGCTGCGTGGCGTCGTCGAAGTCGGCGCGCTCATCGGCCTCTCTTCCGTGGTGCTGGTGATGATCATCGCGCAGCCGCGCATCTTCATGATCATGGGACGCGACGGCCTGATGCCGAAGGTGTTCACCACCATCCATCCAAAGTACCGCACGCCGCACATCAACACGGTCATCACCGGCCTGGGCATCGCCCTGCTCGCGGCCGTGTTCCCGCTGAACGTGCTCGGCGATCTCACGTCGATGGGCACGCTGGTGGCCTTCTGCGCCGTGTGCGCCGGCGTGATGATCCTGCGCAAGACGGCACCGGACCTTCCGCGCACGTTCCGCGTGCCCTGGGCTCCGGTTACCTGCGTGCTCGGCATCCTCAGCTGCATCGGCCTGCTGTGGTCGATGGGCGTGCGCAACTGGGTGCTGATGGGCATCTGGACCGCCGTGGGCATCGTCGTCTACCTCGTCTACGGCTATCGCCACAGCCGTCTGAAGCGGCACCCTTGATAGCTCACGGATTTCCGCCACAAACCTTGATCTAGCCTGAAGTTTGTTGCACAAACCGTTGAAATGATAACTGGTTAGTGGAAATCGCCACGGTCATTTAATTGCCATTGGCCGGTCGCCCATGGAGGGGAGTATGATCCCCAGTCCGAGGGTAAATCACTTGGCAGTGGGCCCCGGATTGCCGCCCTGCGCGTCAGGCGGGTCAGCTCCTCGGCCTGGCGCGCTTGGGCTGCATTTTAAGCCCGGACACTGAAAGGCCAGCCTCGCGGCTGGCCTTTTGTCTGTGCGCTGCAGGCTGGCTCAGATCATGACGGCGTGGGAAACGCACCAGCCCTTCGCTGCCACAGCCTTCCCCGGGAAGAGCTGGCACGGGCCAAAGGCCGCGCCGGCCTTGCCCTGGTAGAAATTGCAGTTGAAGCAGGCGTCCTTGGGATCCTTCTTTCCCTGGGCCTTGGTGTTGTCCTCGGTGTACTTCAACGCCATGGCGGTCGGATCGGACAGCGAAACGTGAGGCAGGTCCTGGGCCCGCGCCGGACCGGAGAGCGTGCCCAGCACACCGGCGGCGGCCACGCCGCCCGCGGCGAGCTTGAGAAACCGGCGACGCCCCTCATCGTTCTGATCGTGTTGCGACATGCGTAACCTCCATCGGATTTGCCGAAATCGTACCTCCATCGGCCAAAGGCAAGTGGTTCGCATTACCCTCGGGTCATCTTGGACCCCATGCTATAGTCGGAGCCTGTTTGGACGTCCAAATCCCCATGTCGAAGACTCCCCCGCCCGTCGTGGCTACCCTGTTGGCGGAACGCGCCGATGCCATCGCCGAAGCCGCCCGCGAGCTGGCCGCCTTTGGCTGGACGCCCGCCACCAGCAGCAACTTTTCGATGAGGATCGACGACGATCTCGCCGCGATCACGATTTCAGGCCGCGACAAGGGCCGGCTCGGCCGCGACGACATCATGATGATCGACATGCAAGGCAAGGCGGTGGGATCCGACCACCGGCCCTCGGCGGAAACCGGGCTGCACACGCAGGTGTACCGCCGCTTTCCGGACGCCAACGTGGTGCTGCACACCCATTCGCGCACGCAGAGCGTGGCTTCCCGGCTGTTCGCGTCCGAAGGCCGCGTGCGGCTCGAGGGCTGGGAACTGCAGAAGGCCATCGCCGGCTACACCACGCACGAGAGCGTGCTCGACATTCCCGTTTTCCCCAACACCCAGCAGATGCCCGAGCTCGAGGCCCGGGTAGACGCCTGGATCGATTCGGGCAAGCCGCTTTATGCCTACCTGATCGACGGCCACGGCATCTACACCTGGGGCCGCGACATGGCCGAAACGCGCCGTCACCTCGAGGCACTGGAATTCCTGCTGGGCTGCGAACTCGACCTGAGGAGGCTTGCGCCATGAGCCGTCTGCGCATCTACGAAGACACCCGTCACGACACCCCCATCGCCCTCCTCGACGACCACGCCGCCATCGCCGCCGAACTGAAGGCGGTGGGCGTGCGTTTCGAGCAATGGCAGGCGAACCAGCCCATCGCGCCCGGCGCCAGCCAGGACGAAGTCATCGCCGCCTATCGCGCCGACATCGACCGGCTCATGCGCGAGAACGGTTACCAGGCCGTGGACGTCATCAGCCTCAAGCCCGACCATCCGGGCCGCGCGGCCTTCCGCCAGAAGTTCCTGAACGAGCACACGCATAGCGAGGACGAGGTCCGCTTCTTCGTCGCCGGCGCCGGCCAGTTCACGCTGCACATCGATGGCAAGGTGTACGAGGTGCTCTGCGAACGGGGCGATCTCATCGGCGTGCCGGACGGTACGCCGCATTGGTTCGATATGAGCGAGTCGCCGTATTTCGTCGCGATCCGCCTGTTCACCAACGTGGAAGGCTGGGTGGCGAAATTCACGGGCGAAGACATCGCCGAGCGCTTCCCGCGCATGAAGCCGCACGCCTCGGCGTCCACGGTTTCGTAAGCCGGCCCCGTCGTTTATCCTGCGGGACTACCCGTTCCGCAGGCTTTCCGCATGTCCGATATCCGCGCCATCCTCACCGACATCGAGGGCACCACCAGCTCGATCGACTTCGTGAAGGACGTGCTCTTTCCTTATGCGCGGCGGCACCTGCCCGCCTTCGTGGAGACGCATACCGACGAGCCGGAGGTGCAGCACTGGTTGCACGAGGCGGCGAACGAAGCGGGCATCGTCGAAGCGACGCGCGGCGAAATCATCGACATGCTCGTGCGCTGGATCGACGAAGACCGCAAATCCACCGCACTCAAGGCTTTGCAGGGCATGATCTGGCGCGAAGGCTACGAGTCGGGCGCCTATGTGTCGCACATGTACCCCGAGGTACCGGCGTGCCTGAAGGCCTGGCACGAAAGCGGGCTGTCGCTCTATGTCTATTCCTCCGGCTCGGTTCCGGCGCAGAAGCTGCTGTTCGGCCATAGCGAAAGTGGCGACCTCACACCGCTGTTCTCCGGCTATTTCGACACGCAGACGGGGCACAAGCGCGAGGTGGAGTCGTATCGCCGCATCGCTGAAGCCGTAGGCCTGCCACCCCACCAGATCCTGTTTCTCTCGGATATCCGCGAGGAACTCGATGCCGCGCGCGCAGCCGGCATGCGCACCACCCAGCTTATCCGCCCTCCCCTGGCCCTGAGCGACAACGGCCATCCTTCGGTCGCCGACTTCGATGCCATCACCGTCTGAATCCCGGCGCCGGACTGCGCTCGCCACCGTCGTCGCCTTCGCCGCGGGGGTTGCCCTCACGGTAGGTGTCCTGCACCTCGGGCCGGGAACAGGATCCGCGAGCACAGAAGCGGGAGCGGGCAGCCCGGCGCCGTCCGTCGCGCCGGCAGCGGGCACGTCGAGCGCCGGTATGTCAGCAGCCACGGATGAACCGGCCGCCGACGACACGGCTCTCGGCGACGCCTGGCCCGACGACGCGCCCACGCCGGAACAGGTCTTTACCGCGCAGCCGGAAGCGCTGCGCCTGGCGCTCGGTGCGCTCGCCCCGCGCACGCCGGGAAAACCGAACCTCTATGCCATCGCCTTCGGGGGCGACGGCACCGAAGACGTGTTCCGCAATGAAGCCGAGTATGTCGACACGTTGATGACGAAGCGCTTCGGCAGTCCAGGGCATACCCTCGTGCTGGAAAACAATCCGGCCACGCTCGCCACTCGCCCTTTGGCGAGCTGGACCAACCTGGAGGCCGCCCTGGACGGCCTGGCCAAAGTCATGGACCCAAGCCAGGACGTGCTACTGCTCTACGTCGCCACCCATGGCGGCAACGATCATTCGCTGCTGGTCGACATGGATCCGATTCCGCTCGACCAGCTGGACCCCGACGGCTTGGCGGACATCCTCGCCAAGCATCCGTTCCGCTGGAAGGTGGTGGTGGTGAATGCCTGCTATTCCGGCGGGTACGTCCCGAAGATCCGCGCCGCCGGCACGTTGGTGCTTACCTCGGCACGCACCGACCGCACCTCGTTCGGTTGCGGCGCGGAGTCGGACATCACGTATTTCGGTCGCGCGTGGCTCGCCGACGGATTGAATGCGACACCGGATTTCATCGAAGCCTTCGACAAGGCGAAGGCGGAAATCGGCGGTTGGGAAAAGCGCGACAACCTGGAGCCATCGGAGCCGCAGATCGATATCGGCGCGGGGATCCAGGACAAGCTGGCGGCATGGCGGAAGTCGGCGTCGATAGGCCCCACGGTGCCCTTCAAAGCTGCGAACTAACGGCGGCCTTGTGGGAGCCGGCTGCGCCGGCGATCTCGCAGCGATTATGCTTGCCGCGAGCACCCATCGCCGCTGAAGCGGCTCCCACACCACACCAACAGGTGGTCAGACCGACACGTCCAGCGAAAAGCGGTCGGCGTCCATCCAGGCCGGGAAGCGTTCGCGGTGGGCCTTCAGCGGCGCGGGGTCGAGCACGACGGTGACCACCTGTTCCTGCACACCGAGTTCCACCAGCGGCTCGCCAACGGGATCGATCACCGCGCTGTCGCCTGCATAAAGCAACTCGTTGCCGTCCACGCCGACGCGGTTCACACCGATGACATAAGCGAGGTTCTCGATCGCCCGCGCGCGCAGCAACGTGCGCCACGGCTGCCGCCGCGGTGCCGGCCAGTTCGCGACGAACAGGGCCAGGTCGTAGTCCATGCCGCCCGCGGCATCTTCCTTGCGCCCGTTGCGCAGCCACACCGGGAAACGCAGGTCGTAACAAACCTGCGGCAGGATGCGCCAGCCTTTCAGCTCAACGATCAGACGCTCGTTACCACCGCCGTAACGCGTGTGTTCGCCGGCCATGCGGAACAGATGACGCTTGTCGTACCAGGCCATCTCCCCATCGGGCGTGGCCCAGATAAGGCGGTTGTACACGGTGTCGCCGTCCCGGATCACCAGGCTGCCGGTGAGGGTGGCATTCACCTCGCCCGCGAGCGCACGCATCCAGGCCACGCTGGGCCCGTCCATCGATTCGGCGTTCGCCAGCGTGTCGTTGGTGAATCCGGAGAGAAAAGTTTCCGGCAGCACGATCAGATCGCTGGGCGCGGCGTTGCGCACCAGCCGGCCGTAGTACTCGCGGTTGCCCGGCGCATCGTGCCAGCGCGTAGCGCCCTGGATGAGGGAAACGGTCAGAGTTTGCACAGGAGCTCCGCGGCGGCTTCCATGGTGGCGTCGTTCTTGGCGAAGCACAGGCGGACCAGCCGCGTGTCCGGCGCGCTCTCGTAGAACGGGCTGAGCGGGATGGCGGCCACGCCGCCTTCGCGCACGAGCCACTCGCTGAAATTGATGTCGTCGACGTCGCGCACCGCGCTGTAGTCCACGAGCTGGAAATAGCCGCCCGGCACGTCCAGCAGCTTCAGGCGCGACGGCGCGATGAGGGCACGGAAGCGGTCGCGCTTGGCCTGGTAGAACGCGGGCAGTTCGAAGTAGTGCTGCGGGGAGGATTCGAGGAACTCCGCGAACGCCCACTGCGCGGGATTGAACGTGCAGAACGTGAGGTACTGGTGCACCTTGCGGAATTCGGCGGTGAGCGCCTTGGGCGCCACGGCGTAGCCCACCTTCCAGCCGGTGCAGTGATAGGTCTTGCCGAACGACGACACCACGATGCTGCGCGCGGCCAGTTCCTCGTGCCGCAGCACGCTCTGGTGCTCCTGTCCGTCGAACACGATGTGCTCGTACACCTCGTCGGACAGCACCACGATGGACGTGTTGCGCACGATCGCCGCGAGCTCGTCGAGGTCGGCGCGCGAAAGCACGGCGCCGGAAGGGTTATGCGGCGAGTTGATCAGGATCATCCGCGTACGCGGTGTGATGGCCTCGCGCACACGCTGCCAGTCGATGGCGAACGAGGGCAGCAGCAGCGGCAGGTGCACGGCAGTGGCACCCTGCAATTCGATCGCCGGTTCGTAGCTGTCGTAGCACGGGTCGAAAACGATCACCTCGTCGCCTGCCCGTACCACGGCGGCAATGGCGGAGAACAGCGCCTCGGTGGCGCCGGACGTTACCGTCACCTCGGTGTCGGGACTGACGCGGTGGCCGTACAGGCGCTCCGTCTTGAGGGCGATCTGCTCGCGCAGCTTCGGAATGCCGATGCCCGGTGCGTACTGGTTCTTGCCTTCGGCCATGGCGCGCGTGACGGCGTCGCGCAGGGCCTCCGGCGGTTCGAAATCGGGAAAGCCCTGCCCCAGGTTCACTGCCTTGTGCTCCAGCGCAAGCTGGCTCATGACGCTGAAGATCGTGGTACCGACCTTGGGAAGCTTGGTTTCGAGCTGCATCGACCGCCCTTATTCGTTTGGACGGCCAAATGCCGTCGAATGTTCCGATCCTACCATGCGCGCCATGCGGATCGCCCCCGCCTGCTCGGGGTTCGCGGCCACCTTCTCGCAGTCCTTGTGGAACTCGGCCTGGGCTTTCGGCAACCGGTCGGCCAGGAAGTCCACGAAGCTGCGCACGGCAGGCAGAAGTCCCCGGCGGCTCGGGTACACGAAATGCAGCGTGCCCTGGGCGGTGGTGTACTCGGGCATCACCCATTCCAGGTCGCCGTTCGCGATGAGCGGGCCGCAAAAATCTTCGGGTAGCAATGCCACGCCGCAACATTGCACGGCGGCGGCGATGAGTACGGAGAAATCCCCGCTCACCAGGCGCGGCGTGACTTCCACGGCGGCCTTCTTTCCACTGGCATCGACCAGCTCCCAGACTTGGGCTCCCTCATGCTCGTACATCGACAGCGCCGGTAGCTTGGCCAGTTCGTCGAGCGTCTTCGGGCGCCCGTTCGAGTCGAGGAACTTGGGGCTCGCCACGAGCAGGCTGCGCGCGAAGCCGATGCTACGGAGCACCAGGGTCGCATCGGTGTCGAGCTTCTCGCGCACACGGATGGCGATGTCGTAGCCCTCGCCGATGAGGTCCACCCGGCGGTTCGTGGCAGTGAGGCGTACCTGCACCTTCGGGTGTTCCAGCATGAAGGCCGGCAACATCGGGCCGAGCACATTCTGCGCCAGCGATATGGGACAGCTCACGCGGATGACGCCCCTCGGCTCCGTCCGCAGTTCGTCCACGGCGTCCTGCGCCGCCTGCGCCTCCTCCAGCACCGCCCGGCAGTGCTGGTAGAACCGCTCGCCGATTTCGGTGACCACGAAGCGCCGGGTCGTCCTTTGGAGCAGGCGCACGCCCAGGCGGTCTTCCAGCTGGGCAATGCGTTTGCTGAGGCGCGACTTCGGGATGCCCAGCGCCCGGCCGGCGGCGGAAAAGCCGCCGTGTTCGACCACCGAGGCAAAGAAATACAGATCGTTGAGGTCCTGCAGCGCGCCGTCCATCAGGAAATTCCGTCGTTTCGTCTGCGAAACAATCAGTCTACTCCAAGCCGACTAATCAGGGCATTGTCTGCGGCGTATGGTTTTCCCATCCCGCTTCGGCGGCCATCACTGAGGGAAACGCCATGAAACTCCTGCACATCGACGCCAGCGCCCTGGGCTCCCACTCCGTGTCGCGCGGCCTGACGGCTGCCGTCGTGGCGGAGTTCGAGCGCAACCATCCGGGCATCGAGGTCACCTACCGCGACCTGCACGCCGCGCCGCTGGCCCCGTGGGCCCTGCCGGCGGGTGAGGACGACCCGAATGCTGTCGAAGGCGCCAAGGTCCTGGAGGAATTTCTGGCGGCGGACGTCGTGGTGGTGGGCGCGCCGATGTACAACTTCGGTATCTCCAGCACGCTGAAGGCGTGGATCGACCGCATCGCCGTGGCCGGCAAGACCTTCCGTTACACCTCTTCGGGCCCCGAAGGACTCGCCGGCGGCAAGCGGGTGATCATCGCGTTGTCGCGCGGCGGCATCTACACGCCGGGCACCCCCGCCGCGGCCATGGACTTCCAGGAACCCTACCTGCGCGCCATGTTCAACTTCTTCGGCGTCACCGACCTCGAGTTCATTCGCGCCGAGGGCATGGCGATGGGTGACGACCACAAGAGCAATGGCATCAGCGTTGCGATGGCCGGGATCGGCGGGCTGCTGAGCAAGGCGGCCTGACCCAGGGACGGTGGCTAGTCCGTTCGGGCAGTCAGTGTCGCAGCAAACGCAAAACCGGCTCGCACATGTAGCGAGCCGGTGCGCTTACCGGGAAAGCCTTATCCCGGACTCACGGGGAATTCTGCTTCCCCGGTTTTTCCTTCGGCATGTTCTGGTGTTCCTGCGGATGTCCTTCGCCGGGCACCTTGGGCGTGCCATGCGAGGGCTTGGGGTTGTCTTCCCGATAACCCGGCGTCTGCTGTTTGCCGTCGTTCGTCACGAATCACCTCCGATAACTCAAGGGCGTTGCTCGCATGCGGCGTGGCCGCATTCACAGGCGCCGCCCACGTTCTGGCTCTCCGCCGCCATCCGGCAACTTTCGCTGCAGAATTCGAGGGCCACGGGAATCTGGCAGTTGCAGCCCACGTGGTCGCACGGTTTTGGGGCTTCGTTCATGCTTTCGCTCCACACAGGTACGCACTGAAGCGTGCTCGGCCGCGCGTCTAATTTTCGTTACTGCGCAGCGAAACATCCTGAACGTCCAGCGCCGCCCAGCCATGTGCCGCGACCAACAGGCCGCTCAGGCTGCGTACGTCCTGCAGGTTGTGCTCCGCCACCCGGATCAGGTTGGCGGACGAACCGCCGCGCAGATAGGTGAGCCATGCACGCGGCGCCTCCGATCCCGGCAGGTCGTCCTCACGCACGATGCGCAGCAACCGGCGTTCCGCCGTCTGCATCTTGCAGTTCTCCCATACCTGCCGGTAACGACGCCGCATGGGGTGCAGCAGGTCGACATGCGTCAGGCCTTTCAGCGGGTTCTCCATGCGCGCCAGGCGATACCGCGTGGCCAGCAGGGGTGCGTCGTACGATTTGCCGTTGTAGCTGACGAGCACCGTATCCGCATGGATCCATTCGGCGAACGCGCGAAGCATCGCGGACTCCGCGGCCATGGCGGTGATGTAGAGCTGACGGACGCGCAGCGCGCCCTCGTGCCAATCCGCCGCCCCGATCATGAAGGCCCTTGTTCCCGTGCCGCCAGCGAGACCCGTCGTTTCCGTGTCGAAATGCAGCAGGTGCGCGCGGCGAGCCGTGGTCAGCCTGGCGAAGGTGAGGTCGAGTTCGGCCGGGGGTTCGTTCCAGGCGAAGCGCTGTTCGATGTAGCGAAGACCTGGGGCGATCTCTTCGCCGGGAACCTCGCGGGTATGTGGGCGCGTTGGCGCGAGGGGCTTCGCGATGCGCTCGCGGACGCCCGCCATGCGGCGGAGTGCGGCGAGGTCGCGAGCACCCTTCGCCGCTGAAGCGGCTCCCACAGGTGCGGAATCGCGAGCACCCCTCGCCGCTATAGCGGCTCCTACAGTTGGTTCCTGCGAGGCGCCTGCGCCAGCCTGCTTGCGGAGGGTGGCCAGGCGGGAAGCAAGGCTGCTCATGCGGCAACGGCACCCAGCAGGCGAAGCACGCGCGTCGCGAGCGCACGCGGTGTTTCCTCGCGGCCTTCGTCGGCGGCCAGCACAGGCCCCACGCAACCGGGGCAGCCCGCCTTGCAGGCGCAGCCTTCGACCGTAGCCAGCGCATGGCCCAGCAGTTCCTGCGCACGCTGGAACAGCGGCTCGCTCAGACCCACGCCACCCGGGAAGTTGTCGTAGAGATAAACCGTGGGCAGGAATCGCTCGAGTGCATCGGGCAAGGCCAGTCCGCCGTCGGGCGCGCGTAACTGGCCGCGGCCCGTGGCGTCCACCTGCGCGGACCAGCCACCGTCGCCGGAACCTGCCGCCTTCTGCAGATCGCGCGGCTCGGCCATGACCGCCACCACCGCCGCGGTATGCAGGGCGTACGCGGCACCGAGGAAACCGTCCAGCGCGTGCTGCCGCGAGCGGAAGGCTTCGTCCAGCACCGTCTGCGGCAACTGCCACCACACGGCGGTGGTGTGCAGTTCCTGGTCGGGCAGGTTCACGGGGCCGTAGCCGATGTTCTCGTGCGTGTAGTAGCGAATCTTCTTGTAACCGGACACGCGTCGCACGACGTGCACCTCGCCGTGCCGCGCACTGCCCTTGCCCGAGTTGGTGCCGTCGAAACACTCCAACTCCTTGAGCTTTGAGTAGTCGATGGCATCCGTGTAGTAGTCGACGCGCGTGCGCGTGCAGTACGCCTTGCGACCGTCCCAGTCGAGTTTCTCCACTTGGTACGGCACCGACTGGATCATATGGATGGCGCCTTCGTACAACGTGAGCGCCGCTGCCGAATAGTCGACTTCGGCAATGATGGTCTGCCGGCCTTCGGTACGGTCCACCACCACGAAGTTGCCGTCGGCCACCGAGCGCAGGCTGACCGCGTTCGCCGGGTAGCTGTCGGCGATCCATTCCCAGCGGTCTCCTTCGCGATGGAGCACTTCCGACTCGGCCAGCACCTGCAGGAAGTCGCCCGCGTCGTCCGGGCCGAACCGGTCCCCTGCCAGGAACGGCAGTTCGAAGGCCGCACAGCGGATATGGTCGAGCAGGATCAGCGGCTGGTCGGGCTGGATGCGCGCATGCTCCGGGCTGGCCTCGGTGAGGAAGGCCGGATGCCGCATCAGGTATTGGTCCAGTGGCGCGCTGCTCGCCACGAGCACGCCCAGCGAGGGCTGCTGCCGACGCCCTGCCCGTCCGAACCGTTGCCACGTGGCCGCGATGGAACCGGGATATCCGTTGAGCACCACGGCGTCGAGGCTACCGATGTCCACGCCGAGTTCCAGGGCGGAGGTGGACACGATGCCGTCCACGTCGCCCGCGCGCATGGCGCGCTCCACCTCACGGCGCTCGGTGGGAAGGTAGCCGCCGCGGTAGGCACGGATGCGGGCGGGCTTCCGTGTGTCGTGGTCGAAGACGTCCTTCAGGTACTTCGTGAGCACCTCGACCATCAGGCGCGACTGCGCGAACACGAGGGTCTTCATCTTCGCCTTGATCGCCACGCGGGCGATGAGGCTGGTCTGCGATCGCGCCGATGCGCGCAAGCCCAGGTCTGGATTGATGACGGGCGGATTCCAGAGCAGCACGTGCTTGTCGCCCGTGGGTGCTCCGCTTTGGCTTACCGTGACCACCTCGTCCTCGATCAGCGCCTCGGCGTGCTCGGTGGCGTTGCCGATGGTGGCCGAGCACAACACGAACTGCGGACGCACGCCGTAGAAGGCACAGATCCGCTTCAGCCGGCGCAGCACGTTGGCAAGATGCGATCCGAACACGCCGCGGTAGGTGTGGATCTCGTCGATGACCACGTAGCGCAGGTTCTCGAAGAACTGCGCCCATTTCGTATGGTGCGGCAGTATGGCCTGGTGCAGCATGTCGGGATTGCTGACCACCACGTCGCCGTGCAGCCGGATGGCCTGGCGCGCGTCGCCCGGCGTGTCGCCGTCGAAGGTGAAGGCTTTCACGCCCAGGTCGCCCGCGCGATTGATGTCGAGCAGTTCGGCCACCTGGTCCTGCGCCAGCGCCTTGGTCGGGAACAGGTAAAGCGCCTTGGCGCCCGCCTCAAGCACCGAGGAAATCACCGGCATGGTGTAGCACAGCGTCTTCCCCGAGGCAGTGGGCGTGGCGACGAGCACGTTCTTCCCCGCCCGCGCAGCCTCCCAGGCTTCCTGCTGGTGGCTGTACAGGCGGTCGATGCCGCGCGCGGCCAGCGCCCGGGAAAGACCTGCGGGCATACCCTGGGGCATGGGGGCGTAGATGCCCTCGCGGCCGAACACCGTGAACGCCGAGCAGACGCGGTCGCCGTATTTATCGGTAAGACGGTGCGCCAGGGTCTGGCCATCGTGTCGCGCCGCGACCACGGCGTCGGCTTCGTCGGAGCGAAGGGCTTTGAGGTAGGCGGCCATGGGCGTCACGGGCGGCGGAAGGATGCCCGTTATGCCCGTGCCCGGTCTCAGATGCTGCGACGGCGGTCTAGATCACCGGGCTGTCCGCCCCCGCGCCCGCATCTGCCTCGTCGGCATGGGCCACTCGCCACATGCCGGATTCGTCTTCCACCTTGATCTCCACCGTGTGCCCCTGGTTGCGGATGGCCGCGGTGAGCGCCAGCGCGTGCCGCATCGCCTCGTCGCGGGTCGCAAACTGCCCGACGAGGTCGGCATTTCGCCGCAGGCTCCACTGTCCGCGGGTCGACGCATTGAAAGGTACGTAGAGGATCGTGCGTTGCAAGAAGTCCGCTCCGTCGGGAAGACCCCCTTGGTCTTCGTCGTAACGAAGCTAGGTGCGCGCCTGTCGCGGGCATGTCACGGCGGAGTCGCTGGACCGGTCACGTCAACCGGGACAGGTGCGGCGCGCGTCGTCCAGCCAGTCGGCATGGCGCGTGCCTTTCTCCATCGCGGCATCCACCGCGTCCCGCTCGTTATCGAATTCATCCAGGAGGGTGATCATCACGAAATCCCGGGGACCGGCATGGCCGGCGGGCTCGACGATATAGGCGGCCTTCCACACCCCCGTGGCAATCCTCAGGGTGCGCACTTCCACCGAATACTGCCCAACGGTACGTCGATGCACGATACGGCCCCCTTGTGATGGCGTCGTGGCGACGGCAAATTCTTGCGCCGTCGCCGATGAAATGACAAGTGGTTCAGGCGCTCGGTGCCGTTGCGGTGGTCAGGCCCGACCCGCTGGCCGGAATGGAGAAGTTCTTCGTTTCCCCTTGTTGCACGCTGGCATCCACATCCACCCGGTCGGCGCTGCACGCCCCGTGCGGCATCATGCCCAGCTTGCGCGTGCCGGCGGGCACGTGGAGTACGAGTTGCTCGCCGATCTCCATGTCCGCGACGACCTTGTCGTCCACATAGATGGCGCTCGAGCACCCGGCGCCCCAAAGACCCTGTTCGCGCACGACGTTGAGCGTGGCGTCGCCGCCGTTCGGATCCTGCAGATCGAACACCGTGCTGGAAGGAACGTCATGGATACCAACGTGCCGCTCGTTCTGGGTGGCACAGCCGGCAAGCAGGACGAGACCGGCGATAACTATGTGGCGCATGGGGCACTCCTTGGGTTCAGGGGAGGATTCGTTCAAGACTGTCGAAGACGAGTGAAAAGCCTACGCCATTCGGCCGGTATCCTGCCCAATTCGCCTCGGAGAAGGCTAGACTTCGCCCATGACCGCCAAGCCTCCTCGCCCCCCCGCCCTGGTTTTCGACCGCGCCCACCTGGTCGCGGACACCATTGCCATGGTGCTGGACGACGCCGGTTACGCGGCGCACCCGGCGGTGACCTATCGGGAGGCCAAGCGGGTCTTTCACGATTTGCCGGAATTGTCCTTGATGGTCATCCACGCGGACTCGCCGGGGGAGCGCCGCGGCAGCATGCTGTTGCAGGCGGCCCTGCGCGAACGGCCGACCACGGCCATGGTCGTGGTGTCGAGCCGCCTGCCGGAAGACCTGGAGCCATTCCCGCGCTCGGCGGTGTTCCTGGAGAAACCGTTCGACCGGGCACAACTGCTGGATGCCATCGAGCGCGCCCGGTCTTCGCGGCCGGCCACGCGCGAACCGAGCTAGCGTCCCCAGATCAGAGGCAGGAGATGGCCTCGTCGCGGAAGCGGCCGTCGTACTCGCCGCCCTTGGTCTTCTGCATCTCGTGCATGACGACGAGCGCGCCGGCACCGTTGGCGGTGACATCCAGGCGCTCGTGCTTTCCGTCGTCGTTCGCGGTCACCCGGCCCTCGTCGTCCTTGGCCTCGCCCTTGGCGTCCTTTGCGAGCGCCTGCCACTTCGGCTCCACGCACTGTACATAGGCCGTGACGCTCTTGCCCGTCTTGCTGCTGAGCTTGGGCAGGGTGTCTTTGAGGCCACTGGTGGCGCAACCGGCGAGGAGGGTGCTGGCGGCGATCGCAAGAACGTATTTCATGCTGGATTCCACGGTGAGGTTCCGGGAATTCTAGCGCGACGGCGCGCCCGTGCGATCAGCCGCCGGTGCGCGATGCGACGCTTGCCTCGGCCTTCGCCAGCTGGCCGTTCTCGCACTTCAGGTAATGGGACGAGGAAAGCCAGCGCTTGTCCGGGTAGTACGAAAACACCATCTGCCCGCCCTTCAGGGCGTCGATCAGCTTGTGCGCGACCGCCGTGCGCACGGCAGGGCAACCCCAGCTGCGGCCTATCCGGCCCGCCACTTTCGCCATCGCCTCGTTCACATAGGCCGCGCCGTGGATGACGATGGCACGGGCCATCGCCTGGTCGTTCACACCTGGCTCCAGGCCTTGCATGCGCAGCGAATAGCCGTTCTTGCCGTTATAGGTGTCGGACGTGCGGAACAGCCCAAGGCTGGATGCCAGGCTGTTGGGCGCATTGGAAAACTGCGTCGACTTCGCGTCCCCGCTGTTCTTTCCGTGCGCCACCAGTTCCTGGAACAGCAGCTTGCGGTTCACGGTGTCGAACACCCACAGCCGCGGTTCCGACGACGGCTTCGAATAGTCGATCACCGCCAGTCGATCGGACGGCTGCCCACCCTGCGTCTGCGCACATTCGGAAGCTTTCACCGCCAGGCCGATCACGTGCGGATCCGCCGAAGGCGCCAGGCGCGAGAGCGCGTCGCCGAGCGAATCGGCGGCGAAGGCGGGAAACGGGAGGGAAAACAGGGCGCCGAGTACGGGCGCGGATGCGAGGAGCGTCCGAAGTGGTCGAATCATGCGGCAAGCCGTGTAAGCATCAACCCGCATCCTAACGTGCTGATCATTTATTGACCACAGGATCGTCACATCGGCGCCATTCAGATAAATGAAAGTCGCAAAGATTCGCCCATAATAAATAAGGAATTGATAGGCAATGACTATGGGAAAGAGGTCACGCAGCATCGCCGCGCTTGCATGGATGGCAGCCCTGCCCCTCGCCTTACCTGCCCAGGAACTCCCACCGGCGGCCTCGGCTGCCGTTCCACCCCCCATCGTTGCCCAGGAACCGGCGCCCGCGGCGAGCGCTGTGACGCCCCCGCCGTCCGACGATCCCGTCGCCCAGGCCATCTTCTCTCGGCTCCAGCAGATGACTCCGCTGGACGGGGGCCCCTTGCCCCGCGCCGACGCCGCGCTCGGCAAGGCCCTGGGCGATTTCTATGCGCAGCGCCATTACGCCGCGGCATGGTCGGACGCGGACAACGTCCGCCAGCTTCTGGACGGCATCGCCTCTGTCGAGGGCGATGGACTGCTGCCGGAGGACTATCGCCTGTCGGAACTGCGCACGATGGCCGAGGCACTGAAGGACCCCGGCCTCTCTCCAGCAGCGCGCGCCGAATTCGAGGTGACCGCCACGAGCGCCTACATCTCCGCGCTTGTCCAGCTCGCGCGGGGCAAGGTGGATCCGAACCGCCTCGATCCCATCTGGAACTTCGACCCCGCCGCGATCGATCCCCAGCAAGGCATGTCCATGCTGCAAACATCCATCGAGGAACGCAGCGTCGACCAGGCCTTCGCGATGGCGCGGCCGCAGAATCCGCTTTACGCGCAGCTTCGCGCCGCCCTTGCGCAACTGCGCACCACCGCCGCGAACGGCGGATGGCCCGTGGTGCCCGAAGGTCCCACCCTGAAGCCCGGAATGAACGATCCACGCGTGGAGGCCCTGCGCGCCCGGCTCGTGGCCGGCGGCTATCTGGATCCCACGCTCGCCCACGGCGATCGCTACGACAACCCGCTCAAGGATGCGGTGAGCCGCTTCCAGGCCGACCAATACCTCGATGCCGACGGCAGCGTCGGTGCCGAAACACTGGCCGCGCTCAACGTGCCCGTCGAGGCACGCATCGGGCAGGTGCGGGCCAATCTCGAAAGGGCACGCTGGCTGCTGCACTCGCTGCAAGGCACCTTCGTCGTCGTCGACGTCGCGGGCTACAAGATCACCTTCTATCGCGATGGCCAGCCGGTCTGGAAATCCCGTGTGCAGGTCGGCAAGCCATACCGCAGCACGCCCATCTTCCGTTCGCAGATCACCTACGTCACGTTCAACCCGACCTGGACGGTTCCGCCCACCATTCTGAAGAACGACGTCCTGCCGAAGATCAGGAAAAACCCTTCCTACCTGGCGAACAACCGCATCCGCGTGCTCGATCGCAGCGGCAATGTCATCCGCCCGTCGAGCGTCGACTGGTCGCGCCCGGGCGGCATCACCCTCCGCCAGGACGCCGGCCCCGGCAATTCGCTGGGCCAGGTGGTCATCCGCTTCCCGAACGCGTATGCCGTGTACCTGCACGACACGCCGCACCAGGAACTCTTCGAGAAAGCCCGGCGCGACACCAGCTCCGGCTGCATCCGCGTGGAGCATCCGCTGGAACTGGTCGAGTTGCTCTTCAACGATCCCCAGAAATGGAACCGGCAGGCGATCGACGAACGCATCGCCACGAAGAACACGCAGAACGTGACGCTACCCACCGCGATTCCCGTGCTGCTGGCTTACTGGACGGTCGACATCGGTGCGGACGGCAAGCTCGCCTACAAGCCGGACGTGTACCAGCGCGACGGCTCACTCATCGCCGCCCTGGACAAGCCGCAGCCACTGCGCGCGCCCTGAAAGATTCGCCTCGGCCGTCGGCTGGCCGGGCCCCACGCACTCGTCAGACTCCTCCGGCTTCGCCCTCCGCGGCCGCAGGGCATAACTCCTGGACAACCCAGGAGAGCTCACATGATCAGTTCCGTTCCACGTCCCGTTCATTCCGGTGCGGTGTCGAGCCGACGCATCGCCACCCTCCCGGCGAGTCCGCGTTTCGGCAAGACCGGGCGCTCGCCGTACCGCGATCCGAGACTCAAACCCGCGCGGCGCTCACTCATCACGCGTCAGGAAAACAAGCGCATCAGCGAGGTGATGAAACGCCTGTGCGCCACGCTTTGGAACGCGCTGAAACCCGCAGCCAAGGGGAACCTCCGGCAGCGTGAGAAGGACATCGCCGACGCCCTGAACCGCATCCGCTTGCACAACCTCGACATCGACAAGCCAAAAGCCAACGTTGTCAGCCAATACAAGCCGTTCAGAGCTCGCACATGACTGTGCTTCCATCTATAAAAAGTGGAACCGTAATCTGCCCGTACGCCACGAAGCGGGCGAACGAGTCGGCAACCCTCCCGGCATCCACCGCCTCACCCTCACTGGCATCCCACGGTACCGAGCTCGTGAAGATGTCTTCGTGGAGCAAAGCCGTCTCGGAGGCTGTTCAACGTGCCGAGGCGCGCGATAGCAGTGCCTCCATAAACGAACTCCGTGCGCTGGCCGACCGCGCCTATCGACGCGTGTTCGAGGGCAATTGGCGCGACGGATGGGAGAAACTTGCGGCGGAAATACCAGACAACACCGACCCTGAACGTGTGGCCTTCTCGAGGAAGGTCACGGTTTTCATGGATCGACGGACGACGCTATCCGATCCCCAAAGGATCAATCTCGAAAATCCCTTCCTGGGGCTCGACATGCATGCTCTGTCGGCCATCAAGTATGACGAAAGCGGCGCGTTCACTACCAACGAGCGCCGCGCGGCAGCCCTGGAGAGAAGCCGTCAATACCGCGAATGGTCCATACAGACACATATCAACAGCAAGGCCGAGCGTCAGCAGACAGGTTCGCGCATGCAAACGAATGCCGAAACCCTCGCTTATTACGAAAGCTGCCCGCCCGTCGAGCGGGCCCAGTTTCCAGACGGCTACCTGGATCTGCTCCGAAGCCGCTCATTGCCATCGGCGCACACCGACTGCTCAACTGATGACACACCTCCGATGATGCTTTCGCTTTTGATGCGATGGATGTTGATCGCAAACAAGCATTAACGACATTGGAGATGGTTATGCGATACATCAAACGAACGGTCCTACTGCTCTGCGCTCTTAGCTCTTCTACGGCACTTGCTGAATCCGAGGTTTGGATCGAAGTAGTCAACCTTTCAAAGGAAACGATAAGACTGACTCCAATATCCAAGAATGACCGGACACTGAAATCAAGAGCGGCGAAAGCCATTCGGCAAAAGCGTCGGGCGGAGCCCGCTGCAGCAGCCGACTCGTCTCAACGGATACAGCGAGCCACGACTGGAGCGTCCAATTCACCTTCCATTGACTGCTTAGGGGCTGGGGGAGCGCAGCCGCGCTTCCCCACATGTATATCAATCCGCCCGGGCCAAAGCATGATTCAGCCACTTCGTGCGGCTTTCATTTCCTCGTCGTGACGGATGAAAGTTATCTTGCCATTCGGTTCCAACCGGGCGATCAATACCGAACCCTCGTGCTCCATGCCCGCCGCGTGCAAGGCGCGGTTGAAGGCTGCCTCCGGCAGCGCCTGGCGGCGTAGTTCTTCCGTATCGCGCTTCCCATTGCGCACGAGTATGGCGGGCAGCCCCTCCACCAGCCGGTTGAAGCGCGGCGAGCGCACGCAGATCCATGCCAGCACTTTGTTCGTGAGCAGGATGCTGGCCACGCCGATGAAAGCGCCGAGGTAAGTGTGGTCGTCACCGATGATGGCCGTGCGCAAGGTGCCGCCCGCAAGAACCAGCACCAGCAGGTCGAACGCCGACATTTCGCCGAAGCTCCGCTTGCCGGACATCCGCATCAGTATCAGGAGTCCAAGATAGGTAAGCACGCCGCGCACCGCGAAGTGCCACCACGGTTCCGACAGTTCAAACCATTCGTTCATCGCCACACTCCCCGTCTTCGCTCGTGCTTCACGGACGCCGAAACACGCTGTGCATGTTGTGGTCGCTTCGGCGCATGCGCGAAGTGAACGACCCTTGCACCCTTGGAGAATCGACATGGCGAACAACGGCAAGGACCAGAGCTTTTTCACCCGCATGGCGATGGCGGTCGCCAAGGCGTCCGGCAAGCCCGCCACCTTCGCGATAGCCGTGCTAATCGTCGTGATCTGGGGGGCGAGCGGCCCCCTGTTCGGCTTCGGCGATACCTGGCAGCTCGTGATCAACACGGGTACCACCATCGTGACCTTCCTCATGGTGTTCCTCATCCAGAACACCCAGAACCGCGACACCGAGGCCATCCAGATCAAGCTGGATGAACTCATCTACGCCTTGGAGGGCGCCAACTCGGCCCTGCTGGACCTGGAGGAACTGGACGAGAAGACGCTCGACGCCATCCGTGCCACCTACCTCAAGCGGGCGCTGCAGGCACGCAAGGACCTGGGTTGCGAAGACGAGCCCGAGCGGGAGGCCGACGCAGGCCGGCCCGCCGGCTGATGGCCGCTTGGTCGTGGCCGTATACTGCGCGGATGAACCTGCCCCAGGAAGCGACCGCAACCTCCCTCCACGACCAGGTGCGCGACGAGGGTTTTGCCTTCGTGCACGCCCCCGACATGCGTGCGCTGGTAGAACACCTCGCCCCACTGACGGACTGGGAAGCCTTCGCGGCCAGCTGGAACGCCCTGGAACCCGACACCTACCTTGCCGCGACCGGCCGCTTCCGCCGCCGCCGCCACGCGACCTTCGCCGCGTCGCCATTCGGCCACGTCGAGCCGCGCCCGCATCAGGCGCACTACCAGACGCTCGCCTACAATACGCTGCAGGGCGACATCGAACGCTGGTTCGAGCCGATCCTTCCGGAGATCGCGTCCGGGAGCACCATGGGCGCCATCCTCGACTTCTGTCGCGACTTCTTCGGCGGCCTTTCGCCCTCCGTTCCCCACTGGCACGTGGAAGTGCACCAGTTCCGCATCGAGGCCACGGCCGGTGCCGCCGGCGAACCGACGCCCGAGGGCAGCCATCGCGACGGGGTGGACTACGTGCTCGTGCTGCTAGTCGACCGCGAGAACATCGCCAGCGGTACCACCACGATCCATGCGCCGGATGGCCGGGAACTCGGCGAGTTCACCCTGGCGCGACCTTTCGACGCCGCGCTCATCCATGATCCGCGGGTTTTCCACGGCGTGACGCCGGTAACGCCGTTGGATCCTGCGAAGGCGTCCCATCGCGACGTGCTGGTCGTCACCTTCCGCGCCGAGGCTGGCTGACAGCAAAACGGGCCACGCGTCCGTCGCACGGATTGCACCATCGGTTCACGCCCTTCCCGGCGTACTGCGCGCACCGCAGACACCGAGCAACCACCGTGAACGTACGTGCCCCTCTCATCCTGCTGTTCGCCTTTGCCATGACGGCGCCGGCGTTCGCGCAGGACACCTCGAAAGTCGACGACACCGGCATCAACAAGCGCGACCGTCACGCCGAGAGCCTGACTCCCATGGACCAGCCGAACAACGCGGAGGACATCCGCGTGGCCGCCGCCGTGCGCAAGGCGCTCGTGGCGGACAGCTCGCTGTCCACATCGGCGCAGAACGTGAAGCTGGTAGCCGCCAAAGGCACCGTCACGCTGCGCGGACCCGTGCAGACGGAAGCCGAGAAGTCGCGTGTGGAGGCGATCGCGAAAGGCGTCGCCGGCGTGACCTCCGTGCAGAACCAGCTCGACATCGCCCATTAATCAACGGGAGTCCCCATGAAAGCCTCCGTCTATTGCACCACCCGCACCGTGGAACAGGCCGAGCACATCGTGCTCGAACTCAAGCAGGCCGGTTTCATCAGCGACGATATCTCGGCCCTGCTTCCGGACCGTCGCGGCACCCGCGACTTCGCCCATGAACACCACACCAAGGCGCCGGAAGGCGCGACCACCGGCGGCGTGGTCGGGCTGGGCCTTGGCGCCGGACTCGGCTGGCTCGCCGGCATCGGCGCGTTGGCCATTCCAGGCGTCGGTCCTTTCATCGCGGCCGGTCCCATCATGGCCGCGCTCGGCGGCGCCGCGGTCGGCACCGCCACCGGCGGCATCGTCGGGGCACTGGTCGGCATGGGTATCCCCGAGTTCGAAGCCAAGCGCTACGACGCCAAGGTGCGCGAAGGCGGCATCCTCATCTCGGTGCACACCGAAAGCGGCAACCAGCGTGACGCGGCCAAGGAGATCTTCCGCCGCAACAACGCCGACGACATCTCCACGGGCTCGGAAGCCAGAGTGCCGTGATATCCACAGGTGCTGTGGAAAGCACTTGGACAACCATGTGGATAAGTGCCCCGCCGCCTTTTGCGGCGGGCACTTGCGTTGCATTGGTCACAAGCTGCTCAAGGAGGAATCGCCGGTGCCTGGCGGCGCCTTTTCTCAAATGCTGAACGAGACACCGTGTCACAATGGTCGTTCCACCGGTTCCAAGTAGCGCGATGAACTCGTCCGGCAAATATGATTTCAGGCAGTTCCAGGAGGAGCTTGCCGCCCTCGATCGCCAGGCCGCGGAAAGCAAGCCCGCCGCCAGGGCTCCTGTTCCTGCGCCCACGCCCACGCCCGCCGCACCGAAGCGCCGCGGCCGGCCCCCCAAGGTCGATCCCCTGGCAGGCGCCCGCGCCGAGTTCGAGGCGCTGCGCCTGCGGCATGGACTCACCGTGGCCGATGTCGTGTCGTGGTTCCCGGCCGAGGAAGGCATCGCCTATCTGCAGAACCTGATCGCCGCCAGCGAACCGAAACCCCGGCGCCGCCGCAAGGCCAAGACGCCCGCGGACGACGGCACCACACCGGAAAGCTGAGCGGGCGGATGACGCCCCGCTCCGGGTCTGCTATCTAGGGGCCATGAGCCCAGCCAAAGCGCCGAGCATCGCGGCCGCCCTCGCCTCATCCGCGGTCAGCGAATGCCGCAAGGCGATCCGTTCCCTTTCCAACACGAAAGACCGCCATCGCGGCATCCACGAGACGCGCAAGGCCATCCGCCGGCTGAAAAGCCTGCTCGTGCTGGCGGAGGAGCCCTTCGCCGACGCCATGCCTGCGATCAAGGCCACGCTCGCCGAACTGGCCGAGAGTCTTTCCACGCTGCGCGACGCCTACGTCGCGCTGCATACCGCGCGCACGCTTGCCGGACCGCGACCGTCGCCCGCCTGGCGGCACGCGCTCGAGAAACTGGAACATCGCAGCGAAGGACGGCTGGCCGCGGCGTTGCACGACGACCCCGGTTTCCTGAAACGCCGCCGAAAATTGCGCGAACTGGCAGCCACGCTGGAGGCACTGCCATGGCGAACACTCCGTGAGCGGACGATCGACGACGCGCTCGCACGTTCCGAGCGGCGGCTGGCAAAGGCACAGAAGCGAGCGAAGAGAACCGCCAATCCGGCGGCGTTGCACGACTGGCGAAGGAAGGCGCGACGCCTGCGCATGCAGCTCGAACTCGGGCGCCGGATCCAGAAGGCGCGCGGAAAGGCAGGCCACCGTCATGCGCAAGGCCGGAAAGAACGCGCCCACGAACTGTCGCGCCTCTCCGACGCACTCGGCACGAAACAGGACCTGCGTGCCCTGCGCGCCACGCTTCGTTCGCTCCGCGAGCCCGAGGCCATGGCTCCTCTTCTGGCGGAGATCGGGCAGGAACTGAAGAAGCATCGCAAGAACCTGCACCCGGCGTAGGCGCCGCTACGGCGGCGAGACCCGCATTGGAAGTCCAGACGTCCATACGCAAACGCATGGCATGAGCCGGCAACTGCGCTACGCTCGTCGTCCCCCACCCGGAGTTGCCTCATGTTCCCGAAGCGCCTGATCGTCGTCGCCGTGTGCTGCATCGCCACCGTGCCCGCCTATGCCGCCGACGCGGCGAGTTCCGACGGCTTCACGCCGCTCTTCGATGGCAAGACCCTGGCCGGCTGGCATTCCTTCGGCCAGAAGGGTGTGGGCAAGGACTGGAGCGTGGAGGACGGCAGCATCGAGTTGCACCGCGACCTCAAGGCGCCGCGGGAAGATTTCGCCGACCTCGTCACCGACAAGGAATACGAGAACTTCGACCTGAAGCTCGAATGGAAGATGACCCCCTGCGCCGATGCCGGCATCATCTTCAATGTGCAGGAAACCCCGAAATACCGGGAAACCTGGGAGACCGGCCCGGAGATGCAGATCGCCGACCTGGTGTGCACCAAGCCGGACAGCTACACGCTCTACGAACGCTCGGGCGATCTCTTCGACCTCATTTCCGCTCCCGTCGAGAACGTGAAAGAGTACGGGAACTGGAACGCCATCGAGATCATCGTGGACCACGGCCACATGCAGTTCTTCCAGAATGGCAAGAAGACCGTCGACACCACCATGTGGACGCCGGAGTGGAACGCCCTCGTCGCCAAGACCAAGTTCGCGAAGATGCCGGACTATGCCCGCTTCCATAAGGGCCGCATCGCCCTCCAGGGCGGCGAGGACAAGGGCATCGAGCCGATCCGGATTTCCTTCCGGAACATCCGGATCAAGGAACTTTAAGAGCTGACTTGTGGGAGCCGGCTATGCCGGCGATCCCGCGGTAGCGGGCAAGCTTGCAGCAAGCACCCATCGCCGCTGAAGCGGCTCCCACAGTGCACTCGTGGATAGTCAAGGTTTCTCCAGATTCCGGTCGCTGCACTGGCTCTTCTTCGTGAGCACGGGGTTGCACCGTACCGCCACGCCCGAGGGGAAGCCCACGGCGTAACCGGCGGAAGACGGCTCACCCGCCGGGTAGTCCGTGCTCACGAGTTGCGCGCCGCTGCCGAGGACGACGTCGCGCCGCGTCCCGTCGTTCTTCAGGCCCTGGCCCTGGGCCGGGTCGTCGGTGCGGGCACGCACGATGTAGCCGCGGTTCACCAGCGCGTCGATGTCCTTCGCCGAGCACTCGTTGCACTCGGTGAACGCGGCATCCTCCGCTCCCGACGTGGCGTTGGTGAAGATCAGGCGCCCACGCAGGGCGGGATGGCCATCGGTGTATACCGGCTCCATCTTTCGCTGGTCGAGCAGGAACACGATCTTGCCGCGCGCCTGGTCCACCGTCGGCCATCCGCCGGAACGCACCGCCTCGTCGAGCGTGGCGTGCTGGCCACGCACGTCGTCGGGCGTCACCATTTCATTGCGTGAAAAGACCGAGGCGATCTCCGCGTCGAGCGCATCGAACACCGCCGGGGTGAACGGTTCGGGCGTCACCGTCGGAATCTTCGCCTGCAACGGTTCCTGCTTCGTCTCCACGAGCACGAACAGCGGCGCGTGGCGCGGGTGCGCCTTCGACCATGCGCGGAGTTCCTCCAGGCAGGCCGTGAACGGCTGGCAGGTGCTGCGCTGGTCGACACCCTGGATGTGCATGACCTTGAAGCCCGGCTTTTCCCAGGTTCCCGGGGCCGCGGTGGGCGGATCGGCCGGCAGGCCGTTGAGCGCGATCATGCGGTCGATCACCGGGTCGAGGTACAGCCCGCCCTTCGCGTCGGAGAAGACGTCCAGTTCCACTTGGCGTACTCCGTCATCGAGCTGCTTCGTAAGCGAGGGATGGCTGTAATCGATCGCGGCGAACTGCTGCGCCGCTTCTTTCATCATTACCCGGCGCGCGCTGGGAGCGAAGCCCGCGTGGTAGCTGTTATGCGTACCGATGACCTGGATCTGGTTGATCCTGACGTTATCCGCGGCGAGCAAGGGCGCGGAGACGACCAGGAACGAGGCTGCGGCCATGCACAGCGAGTACGAGCGAAGAATCGACATGGACAAGTCTCTCGAATGGGTCAGTGGGACTGGCGCTGGCAGAGCACGAAGCCTTCGTCGGACAACGACGGCGGCGGCGTGGCCGTGCCCCAGTTCGAAGGCTTCGGACCCATCACAAGGTCCAGCGTGCCGCCATGGGCGATCTCGCCGTGGCGGAACCAGGCGGTGTCCAGGGGTTTGCCGTTGAGCGTCGCCGACTGCACGTAGCGGTTCGTGTCGTCCGCCGTGAAGTTCTCCGCATGGATGCGGAAGGCCTTGCCGCCACCCAGGTCGATCGTCGAGTCGCCGAACGATGGTGTGCCGATGAGGTACACGTCCTGCCCCGCGTTTGGATAGAACCCCATGGACTGGAACGCATACCAGCTGGACATTGCGCCGGAATCGTCGTTACCCGGAATGCCGCCGCGATCCGAGCCGAAGGCGCGGCGCAGGAAGGTGATCACGCGATCGGACGTGCGGTCCGGACGACCGGCCCAGAGGTACAGGTCAGGGATGAGGAAGCCGGGCTCGTTGGAGATGTCGAAATGCAGGTTGTCGAAGGTCGTGTCCAGGCGTTTCACGAAGGCCTCGTTACCGCCGGACTTCGCGATGAGCTGGCGCACATCCTGTGGCGCGTAGAGCGAATACGTCCACAGGTCGGCTTCATAGTAGAAGTCCGGCCAGGTGCCGCGACGGACGAGATATTGCGGCGCCCAGCTGCCGTCCGCGTTGCGCGGGCGGAGGAAGCCCGTGACGCCCTCGTGAGTGTCCGTGGCATCCCAGAGGTTCGCCCAGTTGCCCGCCTGCTTCGTGTAGCGCCGGGCTTCGTCGGCGTGGCCGAGGCCGCAGGCCACTTCGGCGATCGCGAAATCGTCGTACGCATATTCCACGGTGCGCGAGCCCGCGCGCTCGGTCGGCTGGGCGATATAGCCAAGGCGGTTATACGTATCCAGTCCGCCGCGCCCTTCCCTGCGCGGGTTCTCCGGCGCCACGTTCGCATCCTTCTGCATCGCCTTGAACGCGGTGGCGTAGTCGATGCCGGTGAGGCCCTTCACATATGCATCGGCCACCAGCACATTGGCATTGCTGCCACCCTGCGTGCGGCCGTTGTCGTTGCCCACGCGAGCATCCGGCATGTAGCCGGCATGGCGGAAGGTATCGACCAGCGAGCGGACGATGTCGCGCTGCACGTCCGGCGCGATCAGCGTCAGCAGCGGCCCCTGGCTGCGGAAGGTGTCCCAGATGGCCTGGAAGTCGTCGTAATACGGCTCGGTCGACTTCCACTTCGGGTTTTCGCCCGTGTGGTTCGAAGGCATCATCATCGTGTGGTACAGCGCCGTGTAGAAGATGCGCCGGCGCTCGTCGTCCGCGCCGCTCACCTCGATCCGTCCCAGCGCCTTGTTCCACGCGGCGACGGCGGCCTGGTGCACGCCGTCGAAATTCCAGCCCTTGATCTCGTTCACCGCATTGGCGTGTGCCTGCGCCTGGCTGACGAAGGAGATGCCGACCTTCGCCTGCACGACCTGCCCGGCCTTCACCTGGTAATCGAGCGCCGCACCGATAGGCATGTCGTCGGGCGCGTGCGCCGAAGGCGCCGCACCAAGTTCCTTGCCGAGCCACGTACGCGCGCCGGACGACGGCGTATCGACGATGAGGTCTACATACACGTCGTACTCGCCGCCTTCGTTCCAGCCGCCGATGTAGCGCCCCATACCGGCGATTTCCGTCGGCGACACCACACGCACGTCGCCGCCCAGGAACTGCTGGGTCTCCTCGCCCTTGCCCTTGAAGAGGAGGTCCAGGTCGAGCGTCACGTGCGCCTCGCCGTCCCTGGCGAAGGTATAGCGATGCATGCCGGTACGACGGGTGGCGGTCAGCTCGGCCTTCACCCCGTAACGCGGAAGCTCGACCGCGTAGTAACCCGGGCTCGCCGTTTCGCCGGCGCGCGGCGAGTGGAAATCCGCGGGCTCGAGCGGCCCCGTGCTGGCGGCCACGCGGATGTTGTCGTACTTGCCGCCACCACCACTCAGGTGCAGGTGGGAAAAGCCGCGGATCTCCCCGACGCTCTGGAAGCCCTTCCGCTGGCCATAGCCGTGCAGGTCGGGTCCGAGCTTGACCATGCCGAACGGTACGGTCGCGCCGGCGAAGATGTCGCCGAACCAGTCGGTGCCGATGAAGGGATCGACGTCACCGACGTGATCGGTAGCCATGGCGGCGGGTGCCGCCATGGCGAGGGAGGCGATGGCGACGGCGAGGACGCGTCGCACCATGAAACCGGGAGTTCGCATCAAGAGGACCTCAGAACGTATAGGTCAGCTGCGCGGTGTAGTTGCGCGCCGCCAGGTAATAGTACGTGGGGTTTTTGGCCGCACCGTTGCCCTGGATCGGCGTGCGGTGGTCGAACAGGTTATTGGTCGACAATTGCAGCCTGAGGTCAGGCGTGAAGCGGTAGCCGATGTTGAAGTTGGTGTAGTTGTAGGTCGGCAGCTTCGTGTTCGGGTTGTAGTTCTCGGCGCCCGTCTCGCCCACGCCAGTGAAGCGCGTACCCACGTACTTGACCAGGAAGGAGCCGTAGAGCGGGCCGCTGTCGTAGATGAAGCCCATGTCGGCCGTGGATTCCGGTGCATTGGAGATCTGGCGGTGGGTGGCCTTCGAGTACGCGGTGTTGATGCTCCCGTTGGCGGTGAAGCTGAAGCCCGAGTCGCCGAGGATGTGGGTGAACTCGCCTTCCACACCCTTGTAGATCACGCCGCCCTGGTTAGTGAACACGCTCACCAGCGAGCCGCCCGGGCCGATCGGCTCGTCGATGCTGGTCACGAGGTTGGCGAAGTCGATGTAGTACACGTCGAGGTCGGCCACCGTCGTGGGCGTCTTCCACACCACACCGGCCTGATAGTTCTTCGTCTGCTGGGGATCGACGTGCCCGCCGTTGCCCTGCAGGATGTTCACCTTCGGCGCCTGGAAGCCCTCGGCGTACTGGCCATACACGGCCAGCCCCGGCGTGATGCGGTAATTGGCGGCCAGCGCGGCCAGCGTGGTGGCGAAATGCCCCGCGCCACCCACAGGGAGGAAGTTGGACACGCCGTCCAGCGTGCGGTCGAACACGATCTGCTTCACGCCGGGCACGATGCTGAGGTTATCGATCGGGCGCCACTCCACCTCGAAGTAGCTCTGTGTCGTATTGGTGTGCTGGTTGGTATCGATGATGTTCGCGTTGGGCGTGCCGGCGAGTACGTGCGGTGTCATCGTGGAAAGATCCACGGTCACCTGGTCCTGCACCTGGTAGGTGCGCTCGGCCCAGATGCCGGCGCGCAAGGTGCTGTCCAGCCAGCCGCTGCCCACGTCCTTCTCCACCGTCAGCATGTCGCCGGCGGCGCGGTAACGGCTGTGGTTGATCGCACCGGGCACGCCGCCGTTCGGGAGCAGCGCCTTGTTCGGCGTGTTGCCGAGCAGGTCGACGCCGCCGGGACCGCTGTCGCGCAGTCCATAGGTATAGAACTTGTTGTCGAAGCGCCAGCTGTCGTAATCGCCGTGCAGTTGGAGGTATTCGAAGTCGGCGTGACGGTCGTCGATGTTGTAGTCGAAGTAACCCTGCGATGACGGATCGCGGTTCAGTCCGCCGAACTCGAGGCCGAAGCGGTCGGTCTGCTTCTTCGGCTGCGCAGTGAACGTGTTCCACTTCACCTTGTTGTAGTCGGCCACGAGGGTCAAGGTGGTGCGGTCGCCCAAGGGCTGCTTCACCTTGAACAGCACGTTGTCCTGGCGGAACCCCGCGTTGTCGATCAGTCCGTCGGACTCCAGGTGGCTGTAGTTCACCGACGCCTGCGTGCCAATCTTGTTCATGGTGCCGGTATTGCCTTCGCCGGCCACCTGCCACGTCGCGCCGCTGCCGTACATGGTGGACAGCTGTCCCGACGGCTTGTCGGTCGTCGGCGCCGAATAAAGCGCCACGGTGCCGCCGAAGGTCGCGTTGCCCAGGTTGCTGGCCGTGCCGGGACCGCGGTCCACCACCACCTTACCCAGGGACGGGCCGGGAAAGAACGCCGTGGTGGCGTGACCGAACGCACCGGGATCCCCGAACGGGATGCCGTCGAAGGTCACGTCGTACTCGCCGTCCTGGAAGCCACGCACCGTGGCGCTCTTGCTCGAAAGCCCCGCGCCGTTCGGCGATGCGTTCACCGCCGAAGGCGTGAGCTCCAGCAGCGCCAGGTAGTCGGCTTTCGGGGTGGCGATCGTCTGGATGTAGCTGCGGCTGAGCACGGACTGCGGTTCGATTTCGAAGAGGCTGCCCTGCGAAGGGGCCAGCGCGGCAGCCGTGCCGGGCGGCGCAAGGTTCGGGTCGTCGACCGATGCGGAGACCGCCACCCCTTGCAGGTTGGTGGTCCGGGTCGTGTTCTCCTCGGCGAGGGCGCCGGTGGCTGCGGCAAGGGCGGTGAGGCCAAGGCCAAGTCGTACTGCGTGACGCATCGTGGGCAAACTCCTGCTTTTTCAGGCGCGAGGCGGCCTGACGGCCGGCTCAAGGAGCCCGAATGGACGGTGTCGGGTTGTGGGGAGGGGGCTGGCTAAAAACAGTAGTGAACGCTACTGTTCATCTGTGACAACCACTTGACGAGGACACCGCATGAAACGCGTCACGCCCGGGAAGGCGTCCGGCAAACGATCCGCCATCCCCCTGGGAACGAAGCAGCAGCCCGTGCAGCAACGCTCCGTGGAAACGTTCGAACTGATCCTCGAGGTCACGGCGAGACTGCTTGGCGACGTCGGCGTCGAGCGTCTGTCCACCAACCTCATCTGCGAGGAGGCCGGGCTGTCGCCCCCTGCCCTGTACCGGTACTTCCCGAACAAGTACGCGATCATCAAGGAACTGGGCGAGCGCCTGATGAAGCGCCAGAACGAGGCGTACCGGGCGTGGCTGGAGAAGGAGAAGCAGCTCGATTACGACGGGTCACGCGACGCATCCATCCGCGGCTTGCGCGACATGCAGGCCGCCATCAACGCCGCGACGCTCGCTTTCCCGGGTGCGGTGTGGATCATGCGCGCGCTTCGCGCCGTGCCCACGCTTCGGCATATCCGCCTCGACTCGCATGACGACGTCGCCGAAACCACCTTCCAGGGCCTGCGCGACCGCTATCCGCATGCCGACGAAAACGCCTTGCGCATCGCCATGCGCCTGTCCACGGAAGTGATGTACGCCGCGACGGAAATGGTGGTCGACAACCCGCAGATGGACGGCGACCGGATCAACACCGAAGTGGCCGAGATGGTCGTGCGCTACTACGACAAATTCGTCGAAGGCGAGGCCCGCTACACGCGCGCCTGATGCTGCGATGCAAAATGTCCTTCGTTGTCAGCAACGCCGAATATGCGTATCGATTTTCGCGCGCAGTGCGTCACATTTCGCCATTTGCCCAATAGACAACGTTGTCATCGAAGCCTAAACCGGAGTCGCTTTCGCAGTCGATCGACGAAGCAGGGACGCTTGCCCATCACACTCGAACTGGAGGCGCTCATGCTCATCAAGACATCCCTCGGGCTGGCCACCGCCCTCGCCTTTTCCCTCGTGGTACCCGTACACGAGGCGCACGCCGCAGACACCTGCGCGGCGGCGTGGGAGGCGAGCAAGGTCTATACGGCCGGCAACACGGCCAGCGAGAACGGCGTGAACTACGTGGCCAACTGGTGGACCCAGGGCAACGACCCGGCCACGAACAACGGCGGCAGCGGATCCGGCCAGCCCTGGACGTCGCAGGGTTCGTGTACGGGCGGCGACACGCCACCCGATAACCCACCAGACAACCCGCCCGACAATCCGCCCCCCACTTCGGGCGACCTGTTGTTCAGTCCGTACAAGGACATCACCATCAACCTCGACTGGAACACCAACATCATGTCGACCATGGTGACCGGCACCCGCCTTCCCGTGGTGGGAAGCGGCAGCCTGGTGTCCACGCAGGTGCCCAATCTCGGCGCGATCACGCTCGCTTTCGCCACGGGCGAATGCGGCAGCGAGAACTGGGGCGGGGTTCCCGCGGCGGCGTTCGCCAGTGCCAACATCTCGCGGCTGAACAACGCCGGGGTGAACTACGTCGTTTCCACCGGCGGCCAGGCCGGCGTCTTCACCTGCGGCAGCGCCACAGGCATGGCGAACTTCCTCTCGCGCTACATGGGGCCGCACATGGTCGGCGTCGATTTCGACATCGAGGGCGGCCAGTCGCCTGCGCAACTCAATGCGTTGGTGAGCAATGCCGTATACGCCGAGAGCCTGTACCCCAACCTGCGCTTCTCGTTCACCCTGGCCACGCTGGCCGCATCGGACGGCAGCTACGGCGGTGTGAATGCCACCGGCGACGCCGTGGTGCGGGCCGTGAAGGCATCGGGCCTGAAGAACTACACCATCAACCTCATGACGATGGACTATGGCAGCGCCGGTCCCGGCATCTGCGTGGTGAAGAACGGCAGCTGCGACATGGGACAGTCCGCCGTCCAGGCGGTGAAGAACCTGCAGCACACCTATGGCATTCCACTGACCAAGATCGAGATCACGCCCATGATCGGCGTCAACGATGTCGCCAGCGAGACCTTCACCATCGCCGACATCGACACCGTCACCAGCTATGCCGCCACGAACAAGCTCGCGGGCGTGCATTTCTGGTCGCTGGACCGTGACAACCCCTGCGGCGGCGGCTTCGCCTCGCCCACCTGCAACTCGGTGCCGAGCACGACCGTGCTGCAGTACACGAAGCGGTTCCTGAGCAACCTGGGCAAATAAACGGAGGAACTCCTGTGGGAGCCGCTTCAGCGGCGATAGGATGCTCACGGCAAGCCCGTCCGCTGCCGCGGCATCGCCGCCGAAGCGACTCCCACGGAGCGCGGTTTCACAAAACTGCCATGATCGGCGCCTAGGCTCGTCGCACGAACCTGGAGCCACCGTGCCGACCGAGACGCCGCAGAGCTGGGCGCGCCTTCTGGCAGACAAAAGCCCTACGCTTGCCAACTACTTCCTTCGCCGCGTCGCCCACCGCTGGGATGCACAGGATCTCGTACAGGAGGTCTACCTGCGCCTGCTCAGGACTGGCCAGGAAGGTGCGTCCGAAGTGAGGAACCCCGAAGCCTATCTCTTCACCGTGGCCGCCAACCTGGTGAAGGAACATGCGCAGATGCGGTCCCGTGCGCCGGTGAGCAGCGAGGGACTGGAAGAGGTCATCGAACGCCTTTCCACGCCATGCGATGCCGCCCTCGCAATAGACCGCGAGTTGCGGCGAAAGCGCCTTGGCACGTTGATCGGACGGCTTTCCCCGAAATGCCGCGCCGTGCTGGTGCTTCACTATCGCGACGACCTCTCGTACCGGCAGATCGCCGACGAGCTCTCCATTTCACCCAACATGGTGAAGAAATACATCGTCAAGGGACTGGCCGCGTGCCGGCAAGGATTGCTTCGCTATGAATAACCGAAAGCGGCTCACCGAAGAAGCAGCCGATTGGTACCTGACCCTGCGCGATGCGGCGGACGACGCACCAACGCATGAGCGCTTCGCCGGCTGGCTGCGCCGATCGCCGCAGCACGTGGCCGAATACCTCGCCATTGCGCAGTTGCATGGCGACCTGCGTGCCGCCACCGCGATGGACGCTACCGCGCGCGACGCGCTGCGCGAGCTGGCGGCCAACGAACCCAGCGTAGTGCCTCTGCACGCCGCATCCGAACGGAGAGAACGTCCAGCGTCGCGCCGTGGCGGGCGGCGGCCGGCTCTGCGCGTCGGCGCCATTGCGGCGACGGTCGTGCTCGCGGCTTCCGTCGCCTTCCTCGTCGCATGGCCCGGAACGAAGGCGCCGCCCGTACGATATACCGCGGATGGCGGCGACATCCGCACGGTCACGCTCCCCGACGACACCCGGCTGCAATTGGCACCAGACAGCGCCGTGGATGTGGCGTTCGACGACCGATCGCGCCGCATCGCACTGCTGACGGGAAATGCCTCGTTCGATATCGGCAAGGACGAGCAACGTCCGATGACCGTGGAGGCGGGCAACCAGCGGATCGAAGATATCGGCACCGTATTCAACGTAAGCCGCGGCGCGGACACCACGGAAGTTTCGGTGGTAAGTGGTCACGTGGCCGTCTTCGACGCGGCATCGCCGTGGTTCGATCGCGCACGCCGCCTTGCCGGTGATGGCTCGCGGCCCAGGCGCATCGTGGAACTCGCCGGCGGCGACAGCGCCGCGATCTCGACCGATGGCAGGCTCGTGTCCCGCGCCCATGTCGAAGCCACTACCGCGGCCTGGCTTCCCGAAGAACTCCGGTTCCATGACGAAACCGTGGCCGAGGTAGCCCGGCGCTTCAACGCATACACGCCGCGGCCGCTGACCATCGAGGACCCGAAGCTGGCGGCCAAGCGCATCAGTGGCGTTTTCCACGCGCGGGATGCGGCGGCGTTCGTGAGCTACCTGGGCAGTCTTCCCGGCGTGGCGGTGATCCACGATGCGGAACATATTCGCTTCGTGGCGGCCCGCGACGGAAAGCGGCTGTAAGAAAAAATTCACCGAACTCGCGGTACCCGATTTGCCGCGCGGGGACTCTTCAGATGGTGTCGGACGGAACATCGCCGTCCCCAAGCCCACCATCCAAGGAAGTCGTCCATGCGTCACCCCCTCGCGTTCCACATCGCGCTGGCCCTGGCGGCCGGCGCCTCGTTCTCCGCCGTCGCGGCTCCCGCTTCCACAGCCGCCATCGCCGCCATGCCGCTTGCCCAGGCGCTGGACCAGTTCGCCAGGGATACCGGCTGGCAAGTGGTGTACGACGCCGGCGTGCCCGCCGGTGCAAGGAGCGCGGCAGCCCCGGCAGGGCTTTCCGCGGAACGGCAATTGGCCGCCCTCCTTCGCGGTACCGACCGGACCTACCGTTTCGTCACGCCGACCACAGTGCAGATCGTCCCGGGAAACGTCCACGCCGGCCGGGCCGCCGCCGACACCGCGCTGCCGCCCATCGACACCCGTGACCCGGCGAGCGACCTCGCTCCCGTGAGCGTCCACGCCAACGCCGTGGATACCTTGGCACCCAGCGCGCCACCGCTGGACGCCACGCAGCCGACCTCCGTGATCGACGAGCGCTTCATCCGCGACGGCCTGCGCTTCAACGCCAATTTCGACGACATCATCAAGTACGCGCCCAGCATCACCGTCACCTCGCCGGAAGGCCCCGGCCTCGGCAAGAACGAAGGCATCAGCCTGCGCGGCTTCCAGGATGGCCAGTTCAACATCACCTTCGACGGCATCCCGTTCGGCGACGCGAGCGACCTCCACCACACGACCTCCGCCTATTTCAACAACCACGTGCTGGGCCAGGCCGAGATCGACCGCGGCCCGGGTGGCGGCAGCACCATCGGCAACGCCACCTTCGGCGGCACCATCGCACTGCGGTCGCGCGATCCGTCCGACGAGCCCGGCATCACGCCCTATCTCACCGTTGGCAGCTGGAACACGCGCGCGGGTGGTGTGGCGGCCGACGAGTCGATAGGCCGTACACGCATCTTCGCGGACGTTTCCAAGGAATCGAGCGACACGTACCTGAAGGGCACCGACGACAAGCGCGACCATGTTTTCGTGAAGACGATCAGCCAACTCGGCGACGCCACCACCCTCACCTTCGTCACCAGCTACAACCGCGAGCACCAGAACACCGTGCAGGGCTCGACCCGGGACGAGATCGACCGCTTCGGCTGGCGTTTCGGACTGGGCGACGACCCCGGCGTGCAGAACTACAAGGGCGCCAACAACGCGGCCTATTATTCCAGCTTCAATTACCTGGGCCTCGCCACCACGCTTGCCGGTTGGGAGCTCGACGACAAGGTGTATTACAACAGTTTCGACCATTGGGCCCGCAAGGCGGCCGATGCGTCGGATATCGACCCCGCGCACAACGGCGTGACCTTCTACAACGCCAAGGGCAAGAAGGTCTCGACTGCCCCCGCCGATATACCGGGCAAGCTCTCCGACTCCGGCTTCCATGCGTTCGGCAATGTGCTTCGCCTGGGCCACGACCTCGGCCCCGGCACCTTCCTCACCGGTATCTGGCTCGAGCGCAGCCTGGACGCGCGCTACCAGTACCCTCTGGACCTGACCACGGGCGAGAAGACCGGCACGAAGTACGGCCCCATGGAAAACTATGTGCTCAGTGACCGGACGGATACCGTGCAGCCCTATGTGCAATACGATTGGAAAGCCACCGACGACATCACCGTGAGTCCTGGCGTGCGCTATTCCGAAGTGACGCGCAGCATCGACGCGCCGCTCAACAAGGTGTCGCCGCCCGTGCCGCTGGACGCAGAGGCGACCTATCGTGCCACCCTGCCTTCGATCAGCGTCCACGACCGCCTGAGCGATTCCTGGAGCGCATATGCGCAAGCCGCCAAGGGCTTCCTCGCGCCGCCCATCGATGTGATCCAGGTGAACGGATCGCGCGGACTGTCGCCGGAAACCACGCGCAACTACCAGCTCGGTACGGCCTACGCCGCCCGTGAGCTCACCTTCGGCGCCGATGTGTACTACATCGACTTCTCGAACTACATCTCCGAAACCGAAGTCGCCACCGACAATGGCAAGGAGAACACGTTCGTCAATGGCGGAGGCGCGATCTACAAAGGCGCGGAGTTCGAAGCCACCTGGGCGCTGACCCACGCCCTCAGCCTCTACGGCAACGCCAGCTACAACAAGGCCACCTATAAGGGCGGCGACGTGCAGATTGCGGGGACGCCGAAGGTCACGGCCGCTATGGGCCTCCTGTACAGCGGCGATGACGGCTATTTCGGTTCGCTGATGGGCAAGTTCCTCGGCCATCAGTACGGTGTCGACAACACCACCGACGACGACGGCAACCTGGTGTTCCGCAATGACGAGCGCATCGCCGGGTATTTTTCCGTGGACGCCGCCGCGGGCTATCGTACCGACAAGGGGCCGGCAGGCACGAAGGGTTTCTCGATCAGCGTCGACGTGAACAACCTCTTCAACGTGCACAAGTTCACGGGCTATGCGGGAACGCAGGCGGTGAGCGGCGATCCGCTGTACTTCGGCCTGCCTGGCCGCGGCATATTCCTCGACCTGTCGGTGAAGCTGTGAAGATTCTCCCTTCCCTTCTCGTCGCCACCTTTGCCCTCCTGTCCTCGGCGGCCTATGCTGAGGATGAGGTGAGGCTCGAGGTGGTTCTCATGCGCCACGGCGTCCGTTCACCAACGAAGCCGTCGGCGAACTATGCGGACTATGCGAACGCCGCCTGGCCGGATTGGCCCGTCGCGCCCGGCATGCTCACGCCGCACGGGAGGGAGGGCATGACGGGGATCGGCGCCCGCCTGCGCGACCAATTCACCGCCGACGGCCTCCTCGGCGACACCTGCCCCGACGCCGCGACGTTCGTCGTCATAGGTGACAGCACGCCCCGCAACCGCGAAAGCAGCGAAGCCCTCCTCAAGGGGCTTACCCCTGGTTGCACCACGGGCTACAAGGCCACCGAGGGCTCATCGAACAACCCGCTTTTCCACTACCGCGAATCCGAAGACGACACATCCTCCGCAGAAGCGCGCCCTGTGCGCGACAGCATCCCGCAACCGCCTTCAGCCCTGGCGGAACTCCAATCCACCCTCCTCGGCTGCATTCCTGCCACCTGCTCCACCATCGCCAAACGCGACGGAAAACGCCTCCTCCCCGCCGACCCCGAAAAGGCGATGAAACTCGCAGGCACCCTGAGCGAAAACCTCATGCTCGCCTTCGCCCAAGGCATGGTCATGGAGAATGTCGCCTTCGGCCGCGGCGGCGTCGACCTGCTCGGTCGCCTCATCACCCTGCACAACGAGCAGTTCGCGGCGACGAAGAAGGCCATGCCCGCCGCCGCACAGGCCAGCTCCAACCTCGTCGCCCACATCGCCGCCACGCTCGGTCTGGCTCCCGCCAAGCCCGCCGGCGTCGAATCGCTCTTCGCATCGCGCAAGGGCGTCGTCGTCCTGGTAGGCCACGACACGAACCTGGCCAACGTCGCCGGCGTCCTCGGTCTCGACTGGCACGACCCCAGGCGCCCTGACGACTACCCGCCAGGCGGCGCGCTCCTGTTCTCGCTGACCAACCACGATGGACAAAGCGTGGTCCGCATACGCAGCCTGATGCCATCGATGCTTGAACTTCGCATCAATCGCTATTCCGACATGAAAGCGCTGCCGGTGCGGATAGCCGGTTGCCGCGCTATCGGCGAGTGCACGGCAGCGGAGTTCAAGGCCATCGTCGACCGGGCCCTGGACACAACGCGCGTCGAGGCGACACTACCAGCCCTGAAAGCAACGCACTAATTTGCGGCAAGGCCATTCGCGAGCCTTACGGCGCAAAGATAAAGAACACGAACCACGCGAACACCAGAAGGTGCACCGCGCCTTGAAGCAAATGCGTGCGTGGGCTCGAGAACGTCACCACGGAAAGGAAAAGGGTCAGCACGAACAGGACGAGGTCGGTACCCCCGAGCGCCAGTTCCACCGGATGGTCGGTGACACGGCCGATGATCAGGATGGCGGGAATGGTAAGGCCGATCGTCGACAACACCGAGCCCAGCAATACGTTCACGGATCGCTGCAGTTCGTTGCGACCCGCAGCCCGGATGGCGCCCAATCCTTCCGGAAGCGCCACGAGCATGGCCATGGCCAGCCCGCCGAGCAACGCGGGAGCGCCCATCGTTTCCACCACGTAGTCCACCGGCACGGCCAGCTTGTCCACGAGGAAGACCACCGGGACCATGTACGCGACGAGGAAGAACGCGGCTACTTTCGGCCCCCTGCCGGCCGTGCGCTCGGGCCGCTCCTGGTAAGGGGCCGGCCCGGTCGCCACGAAGTAGCCGCGCAAGGCACGCGTCTGGAGGAACAGGAAGGTGGCGTACAGGCCCAGCGCGGACAGCGCCAGGAACAACTGCTGAGACAACTGGAGGTGCGATTGCAACGGGTCGCGTGCGAACCCGGGCATTACCATGCCGAGCACGCCCAGCGGGATGATCAGGCCCAGGTAGGCGTTCGCGCCCTGCAGGTTGTAAGTCTGCTCGCGGTGTCTCAGACCGCCCAGCAGCAGGGCCAGTCCAAGCATGCCGTTCAACACGATCATGGTCACCGAAAAGAGCGTGTCGCGCGCCAAGGTGGGGTTGTTCGCACCGTGAAGCATCACCGCAGCGATGCTCATGATCTCGATCGACGTGACCGCCAGGGTGAGGATCAGCGTGCCGCGCGGCTCGCCCAGGTGGTGGGCAAGGTGTTCGGCATGGCGAACCACCGCCACCGCCGAACCGAGGATGACGAAGAACAACCAGGCGAAAACGGCGGCCAGGCGCGCCGGCGACTCCATGCCGGCAAGGAGCGTCCGGGGGGCGACAAGGAAGACTGCGCAGGTAACCAGGCTCACGAGAAGGAACCGCTCGCCGTGCCACGATGCCATGCCTGCCTCCCCGACCCGGTTGACCAGTCCGATCCTAACATTCCCGCCGCCAGGGTAAGCCGCTACTAGCCGGCAGCCCCCTCCGTACTGCGACAATCGTCCGCGCGCCAAAGTGTCGCGCCGGCATGTCCGGCGCCCGCAGCGGCCTAGACTGTGCGCAAGACGGAGAAACCCATGCACGTTCCCGACACGGCGCTACTCCTGGCACGCTGGCAGTTCGCCTTCACGGTGTCATTCCACATTATCTTTCCCGCCATAAGCATCGGCCTGGCCAGCTACCTGGCGGTGCTCGAAGGCCTGTGGCTGAAGACGGGAAAGGTCGTCTACAAGGAATTGTTCTTCTTCTGGTCGAAGGTCTTCGCGGTCGGCTTCGCCATGGGGGTCGTTTCCGGCGTGGTGATGAGCTACCAGTTCGGTACGAACTGGTCGGGCTTCTCCACGGTGGCGGGCTCGGTGACCGGGCCCCTGCTGACCTACGAGGTGCTGACGGCATTCTTCCTGGAGGCCGGCTTCCTCGGCATCATGCTTTTCGGTTGGACCAAGGTGGGCCCGCGTGCCCACTTCGTCGCCACGCTGATGGTCGCCATCGGCACCCTCATTTCCACGTTCTGGATCCTTTCGTCCAACAGCTGGATGCAGACGCCGCAGGGACATGCGCTGGTCGACGGCAGGATCGTTCCCGTGGACTGGTTCAAGATCGTCTTCAATCCGTCGTTCCCCTATCGCCTTGTGCACATGGCATTGGCGGCGTTCATCGTCGCCGCCCTGCTCGTCGGCGCCACCGCCGCATGGCACCTGCTGCGCGGGCGGAAGGATCCGGCCATCCGCAAGTCGTTCTCGATGGCGTTGTGGATGCTGTTGCTGGTAGTGCCGATACAAGTTGCGGTGGGCGATGCCCACGGCCTGAATACGCGTGAGTACCAGCCTGCCAAGATCGCGGCCATCGAAGGCATCTGGGAAACCGAAAAAGGCGGCACGTCGCTCAACCTCGTCGGCTGGCCCGACATGGAGGCCGAGACCACGCGCTACGCCTTGCAGGTACCGCACCTGGGCAGCGTCATCCTCACGCATAGCTGGGATGGCGAGATCCAGGGGCTGAAGTCCTTCGCGCCCGAAGACCGGCCCAATTCGACCATCGTGTTCTGGAGCTTCCGCATCATGGTGGGCATGGGCCTCCTCATGCTGCTGCTGGCCCTCCTCGGGCTCGCACTGCGGCGGCGTGGGCGGCTCTACGAAACACGCTGGTTCCAGCGCTTCGCGCTATGCATGGGGCCGACGGGCCTCATCGCGCTGCTCGCGGGCTGGGTCACCACCGAAGCCGGGCGCCAGCCATGGGTGGTGTACGGGGTGCTGCGTACACGGGATGCCGTCTCGGCGCTCACCGTGCAACAGGTGGGCACCTCGCTCATGATCTTCGTGATGGTGTATTTCCTCGTCTTCGGCACAGGCATCTACTACATGCTGAAGCTCATGGCGAAGGGGCCCGACCTCCCCCGCGACGAGGCGGACGAAGAGGCGGCCGACACCGGCCGCGGCAGGGAACGCTTCGACCATCGCCCGCTTTCGCGGCCCACCGACCCCATCGACGAGTGACAAGCCAATGACCATCGACCTGCCAGTCATCTGGGCGGCCATCATCGGCTTCGGCGTCTTCCTTTACGTGGCGCTGGACGGATTCGATCTCGGCATCGGCCTGATCTTCCCCTTCTTCGACCGCGAAGGCGAACGCCAGGTCATGCTCAACACCGTCGCACCGGTGTGGGACGGGAACGAGACATGGATGGTGCTCGGCGGCGCCTCACTCTACGCCGTCTTCCCGCTTGCCTATTCCATCCTGCTGCCCGCTACCTACCTGCCCATCGTGGCCATGCTGTGCGGGCTGATCTTCCGTGGTGTGGCGTTCGAGATCCGGGCGAAGGCGCGGCGCACGCAGCACCTCTGGGACCTGGCCTTCATCGCCGGCTCCGGGGTCGCCACGTTCGCGCAGGGCGTGATCCTCGGTACCCTCCTGCAAGGCATCGAGGTACGTGACGGCAAGTTCGCGGGCGGGCCTTTCGACTGGTTCACCCCGTTCAATCTCTTCGCGGGCATCGGCCTGACGGTAACCTACGCCACGCTCGGTTGCGGCTGGCTGCTGATGAAGACGGAAGGCGAACTGCGCCGTCGCATGGGCGTGCTGATGCGTCCGCTGACGCTCGTGCTGGGCGTGACGATCGGCGTCGTCAGCCTGTGGACGGTGCTGGGCCAGCAAGCCGTCGCGACGCGCTGGTTCACGGTTCCGAACCTGTTCTACTTCCTGCCGGTTCCGGTGCTCGTCCTGGCGTGTCTCGTGGGCATCCTCAGGGCCCTGCGCCGCGGTGCCGACCGCACGCCGTTCCTGCTGACCCTGGGCATCCTTTTCCTCGGTTACACGGGCCTGATCATCAGCATCTTCCCCAACATCGTGCCGCCGTCGCTGGACATCTGGACGGCCTCCGCGCCTCGCTCCAGCCAGCTGTTCACGCTGGTGGGCGCGGCCATCGTGGTTCCCATCATCCTGGTGTACACGGCCATGGCCTACTGGGTGTTCCGGGGGAAGGTGCGCGCCGACGATCCGGGGTACCACTGATGCATGCGCGCAGCCGTTGGCGGCAGGCCGCCTGGTTCGTTGCGCTCTATGTGGGCGGCGTCGTGGCCGTGGGCCTGATAGCGCTGCTCTTTCGTCTCCTTGTGCCGCGCTGAGCGGGAAGCACGCTTCCCGCCAGTGTTCATGCCGACACGTCGCCAGCGACGAAGCCCAGGAAACTCGCCGTACCTTCCAACGCCGTCGAGGCCAGGGAGGCGGTGCCTGCGGATTGCAGGAGGTCGAGCGTCGCGCGCCGGTGCGACACGATGTGCCATGCCTGGGGCTGTTGCTCCCCGGCACCCGTTGTCGCAGCCTCCAGGGCAGCAAGCAACCTTGCGTTCTCCGGTGCGTGGATCACCACGCCCTCGTTCGACAACCCGCTCGACAGGATGCCCAGGATCGCGCAAAGGCGCGCCTTGACCTCGGCATCGCGCGCGTCGGCTTCGCGCATGCCCACGATGGCACCCGCCACCTCGGGGTCGCGCCAGTTGCCGTCGTCCGACTGGAGCACTTCCACGCTCTGCCATGCCTCCGGCGGACACAGCTTCGCCTCGCGATCCAACGCGAAGAACGGATTCACTTCGGCGGGATACACACGGCAGGCGCGCGGCCGCCGCTCGTAGATGCCGCAACGCATGTCGGGTTGCAGGTTCGGACAGGCGCCTTCGAACACGGCCATCAACGACACGATGATGCGCACGGGAAGCTGCCCGCTGGTGGCGGCGAAGGAACGGCGGCGCTTGTACCAGGCCAGGTGATTGTCCGACGGCGGTTCCTCGGGCCATGGAATGGCCTCGCAGAACAGTTGCACGTTGCCCCCGTCGCGCAACCACGCCATGGCCTCGTCGACACCGATGGGCAGGCGCAGCCCGTGGCAGCAGCGGCCACACATGGTGCATGAAAAATGGATGGTCATCGGGGCCCCTGGGCTGGTTACGTCCGGCGAACGGCAGTCTGCCCAAACCATTCGTCGCGGCCGGTGCAAAGGTTACATCGGCGCCCGCGCAAGTTCTCGCGCACGGCGCATCAGAGCCTTACCTTGCCGCCGTAACCCACAAGCTCGAGGTACCCGCGTCCACCGGGCACCCGCACTGCACCCTCCCAATAGACGGGGCCTCCGGAGGACGTGGTGTCCAGTTCCTGGTCGTCCATCAGCGGCTGCACGACATAGCGTTTCGTTCCGGCCGGCGTGGCGATCCGGATGGTCGTTTCCACCGGATAGGCCGCGCTCGTGCGCGGAGAGCGCCACACTCGCCGGGTTTCGAAGGCGACGTCCTCCGGCCGCAGGATAGACAGCGAGCCATCCGCCTTGCGGACGCTTCCACCCGCCCACACCGGATGCCCATCCGCATCGCGTACCCGGAAGACGGTGACGGCGCTGCCGTCGTCCATGTTGAGTCCCGCCCAGTCCCAGCCCACGGAACGCGGATTGAGCAGGCTGGACGACCACTCGCGGTCGAGCCACGCGGTGCCCTTCACGGTTTCGATGTCCGCACCGCGCATCAGCCGGCCTTCGACCGACAGGTGCGGCACGCTGAAGTAGGCGCTGGCTTCGCCCTCACCCGGCCCCTTCCGGCTATATCCGCGATCGCCCTGCAAGAGGGGAGCTTGCGTAGGCGTGAGCGTGAGGTCCAGCGTGAAGTCGGCGCCGCCGAAATGCGTGGTGAAGCGCCCATCGCGCTGCCGCACGAGTTGCCAGTCGTCGATCGACACGTTCGTGTCGTTCGTGACCGCTTCCGCCAGCCCGAAGCCTTCGCGTGCCAAGCGCTGAGCGTGATCGAGGTGCCCCTTCGCCGGGTCGGCGAGCGCGGCATGGGCGAGGATGAACTGTCGGGGAGCGAAGCGGCTCGGATTTCCATCGTTGAACGGCATGCGCCGGCGGAAGAAGGTGATCTGGAATCCAACCGGGCCGCTCTTCGTGGCCAGCCAACCCGTGATGTACCACCACTCCAGCCCGTAGGCCGGATGCGCGCCATGGTCGCGCGGCAAGCTCACCGGCGCCTCGTGGGGCACCGGTGGAAAGATCACCCGCTCGCCCGCAAGACCGACGCCCGTCACGAGCAGCAGCACCGACAGCAGCGATCGTGCCCGCATCACCAGTCCTCCCTCACCGCGCGCACCGCATCCGTGGAAAGCACACTGCGGCCGACGGCGAGTGCGACGCCCGCGGTGGCGACGACCAGCGTCGCGACGACACCGCCAAGGAAGGGCCATGGAAGGACCGTGTCCATCGTCCAGTGGAAGGATTGGGGGTTCACCACATGGATGAGCACCTGGCTCATGGCGAGCCCCAGCGCCACACCCGCGATGCCGCCGACACCACCCAACAGCGCGCCTTCGATCAGCAGCATCCGCGCGAGTTCGCCGCGGGTAGCGCCCACATGGCGCAACATGCCGAACTCGCGGATGCGTGCCAGCACCTGCGCGCCGACAGTCGCCGCCACGCCGGCAAGGCCCACACACACCGCGATACCTTCCAGCAGGTACGTGATGAGGAAACTGCGGTCGAACGCCTCCAGCGCCTTACGTCGTATCTCCTGGGGGCGACCGATGGTGTACTCGATCCCTTCCCTGCCGGCGGCCGCACGCAAGCCGGCGACGACGGAATCGCTGTCGGCACCGGGGGCAACGACGACCGATACGGACGTGCGCGTAGCGTCGCCCGTCCAGCGCGTATAGGCGCGCTCATCGACCACGATGGCGCCGTGCTGACGGGCATAGTCGCGCCACACGCCGGCTATCGTGACCTTGGGCGTGCCAGGCAAGGGCAATGTGAGCCGGTCGCCCGGTTTCCAGCCGTAGACGCGGGACGCCGGTTCGGAAATCCATGCGGCCACCGCGTCCGGAGGAACCGGTGCTTCCGGGCCCAGCAGCGAATGCTGTGCGCCCGGTCCGTCCAGCGTGCGCGCAAGGAGCGCCACCGGAGGCCGCCGCTCGTCGAAGCGCAGCGGGGTTTCCTTCAGCACGCCCATCCATGCAATGCCGGGTACGGCGCGCATGCGCGCCTGGGTCGTCGCAGCGAATCCACCCGACGCCGTATCGTTCGCCTGGATGTAGATATCGGCCCGCAGCACGTCACCCAACCACCGGTCTACCGACTCGCGAAAGCTGCTTACCATCACCGCCATCGCCACGGTCAGGGCCGTGGCGGCGAGGATGCCGGCAAGCGCCACGGACGCCTGCGACGGCGCACCCCACAGGCGCGCGATGGCAAGCCGGAACGGCACCGCCTCGGGCGACAGGCCGCGTAACGGCGAGACGAGGGCACGCGCGAGCCAGGGCATGAGGGCGACGCCGCTCGCGAGCAGCATGGCCATCGCCACATAGCCGAAGACCGCGACGCCGCGTACAGCCGGCAGCGCCGAGGCGACGCCCGCACATGCCAGCAAGGCGACGGCCGTCCACGGCCGAACGCGAACACGCGGATCGACGATGTCGCCGGGGTTCTTGATGGCGATGCCCGGTGCCGCGCGCGCCGCCGCGAGCGCCGGCACCATGCTGCCGAACACCGCCGCCGCCGCGCCGAGCAAGGCGAAGATGGCCGCTGCCCACGGGGCAAAAACGAGCTGCGGCGTGCCGCCCGTGAAGTATCCGCCCCCGAGGTCGCCGCCAAGCAGCTTCAGCGCGAGCGATGCCAGGGCCAGGCCCAGGGCGATGCCCGCGCCGGCGCCCACGACGCCGAGCAGGATCGCCTCGGTCAGCACCTGCCCACGTACCTTGCGCGCCTCCATGCCCAGCACCCGCAGCAGCGCGAACTGCGCATTCCTGCGGGCCACCGACAACGACTGCGCCGAATACACGAGAAAACCGCCGGTTAGCAGCGCCACGAGCGCGAGCATGTCGAGGTTGACGCGATAAGCGGCCGAGAGGCTGTCGTTCTGGGCGGCCTCGCCGGCGGTGTCGACCACGATGGCATCCGGCGGCAGCATTGCCGCGATGGCTTGCTTCGTCTTCGCGACATCGACATCGCGCTCGACCCGGATATCCATGCGCTGCAGCCGGCCGAGCATGCCGAATCGCCATTGCACCGCTGCGATGTCCATCACGGCCGACCGGTTTCCCGCAGCGGCAGGCAGCGTACCGGCGATGTCCGCGCGGAACGCATGGCCGTTTGCCTCGACGACGGTCGACTCACCCAACTTGTGTCCCGAGGCAGCGAGCGCGGAAGCGGAGAGGTAAATGGACCGCCCCCTGAGGAAACCTTCGAATCCCGATGACCCACCCATCGTGGTGCCCTGCCCCATGGGTGCCGCGCGGAAAACGTCGATGCCCTCGAGCGAGACCTGGGTTTTCCCGTCGAGGGTCGCGGCGACCGTCACCACCGGCGATACCGCTGTGCCGTGCATGCGCGCCATGCGCGGATACAGCGCTTCATCGAATCCGAAGGCATTCTTCGATCGCACGGTCAGGTCTGCCGCGCCGTCGACCGAGCGCACCGCCTTGTCGAACTCGCCCAGTGCCGAGGCATTGATGAGGTGCACGGCAAAGCCCAGGGCGACACCGAGTGCGATGGCGAGCAACGCCGCCACGACCCGGCCTGGATAGGCTCGCCACTCGCTCCACAGCAGCCAGCGGCGCGCCAGTGGAAGCAGCCGCGGCTCAGCCATGGTCGGCCAGGCCGGCAGGCGAAAGCACGAGCGTGCGATCCGCCACCGCGGCAGCCACGGCGGAATGAGTGACCAGCAGCACTGCGGCGCCGGCGTCGCGCACCTGTTCCACGAACAAGCCGAGCGTGTGCGCGGCCGTGTCGGGGTCCAGGTTACCCGTGGGCTCGTCGGCGAGGATCAACCCCGGGCGGTGAACGAGCGCACGCGCGACAGCCACGCGCTGCAACTCGCCGCCGGAAAGTTCGCGCGGATACGCCTCGTCGCGCCCTCCCAACCCGACCGATGCGAGCATGGTGCTGGCCGCACGCAGCGAGGCCTCCGCCTCGACACCCTGCAACGCCAGAGGCAGTGCCACGTTGTGGGCGAGGTCGAGGTGCGGCAGTACGTGGAATGCCTGGAACACGAACCCGATGCGGTCACGGCGAAGCCGCGTACGTCCGTCGTCATCGAGACTGGCGATATCGGTACCCGCGATATGGACACTGCCGGCATCGGGCGAATCCAGCCCGGCGATCAGGTTCAACAGGGTGGACTTGCCCGCGCCGGACTCGCCCATGATCGCGACGAATTCGCCGGGTGCCAGCGCCAGGTCGATGCCCTCGAACAATGTCCGGCCGCCGGGCACCGTCTTGACGAGACCTTTGACGTTCAGCATCCGGAGTTCCCTGGCATAAAGGACAGCAGTTTACCCCGGCAAATCGAACGGATTCGTGCACGCACGTCCGCGGACGATGCGCGAATACGGACACTTGGGCGCAAGGCCGCGAAGGTGAAGGCCCCGAAGGTATCGGCCCGGCGAGCCGCGACAGGGTTCGCCGGGCCGGGATGTGTCATTGCCGAATGCGGTTTTCAGTTGTTTCCCTTGACGACGAAGGTGGCGTCGGCCGCGCGGCCCAATTCTCCAAGTTCGAAGTGCCTCTTGATCTCGGTCGCCCATATCTGGGCAATGACCTTGTAGACCTCTTCGGTGGGATGGGCTTCGTCGCTCGTTGTCGTGCAGAACGCAGCGCGCTGGTTCTTAGGCGGTGCGCCATAACGCACTTCGATGCCTTTCGGCTGCGCTTCCTTGATGAAACCGTAGGCGTCGAGGTTCCTGCAGACGTGGTACATCGGCGTGTAGATGTCGACGATGCCGGACGGATTGTTCTTCGGGAAATCCTCGTTGATGTGCTTCGCGAGTTCATGCCCGAAGTTCAGCGAGCCGGTGGAGAAGTCGATGACCTTCTGGGTCGCCTCTTTCCCGTAGTAGCGGACCGCATCTTGCGGGTCGGGCAGGTTGCCGAACAGGAAGGCCGCGTTCGGATCGAGCTTGACGATGTCTTCGCAGATGCGTGCCATCTCCTGGCCGACCTTGGCCATGTCTGACTTGTCGCGTTCGTTCGTCACCAGATCGTTCAAGCCGAACCAGATGAGGTACAACCCTGCTCCATGCTCCGGCTTCAAGGGATACGCCTTCAGGTCCTGCGTGTACTTAGCCACCTGCTCCCTGAAATACCCGAGTCCGGTGCTGCTGCGGTCGGAACCGCCCATGGCGCCGCCTTCGGCGTAATTCGCGTAGTAGACGGGATCCCTCGCCGGCGAGCCATTCCTGCTATTGGCGCTCCAGCGCAAATGCGGCGCCGCGGCGGCGATCGACGTGGCCTGGTCCACCGTGATCAATGGGCTGCCGCCCGCCCACTCCCAGATGAAATCAGTCCAGTTCCTGTTGTCGCTGAAGCGCTTGACCTGATTGGTACGCATCAAGCCGAACAGCGAGGCGAACATGCCGGTAGGACTATCGCGCTTGACGCCGATATCCGAGAGGCTGTCACCGAAGATGATGAGTCGTTTAACCTTGACGGTCATGGAAGGGATCCTTTCGATGGGGTGGATCAGTTAGTGCGATGAGGCGATCGATGCCGGCCGGTGCCTGGCAACGTCTTCCCCACCGGATTGCCGGACCGGCATACCGTGCCCGGGCAAGCACTATCGCGACAGCCTGATCCCGCTCACATCGGCAAATTCCCGATTTGCGCGATTCATTTCCCCAAGCGTGCGTTCGAAGGTTACGAGCGGTCTTCGAGACCGTCGCGAACAGGCTCGCGCCCGTCGCGCCGTCTCGCGGCTTCGATGGCGCGTTCCCGCCATTGCATCAACGGCGTCACGCTGATGCCGTGGATGACGATGCTCATCGCCACCACGGTGAGTACGACGCTCTCGAAGGCGGGCACGGAGACACCCACCAGCCCGTGCACCACGGCAAAGGCCATGTAGTTCAGGCTGCCGAGCCCGCGGATGCCGAACCAGCCGATCAGCAGCCTGCGCTGCCAGGGTAGCCGGCATCCTGCGGTGGCGATCCACGTCGACAAGGGCCGGACCACGAGCAACAACGCCCCTGCGACGATCACGCCGTCCCAGTTCACCGCCGGCAGCACCGCGACACCAACGGCGAGCACGAGAGCCACGGCGATGAGCCGTTCGATGGTCTCGCCGAAGGACAAGGCGTCCGAAACGACCCATCCCACCGACTCGGCGGGATGATCCACACTGGCCTGCGCCCGCTCGTTGGGATTGATCCGCATCTCCGCCGGCGTGTCGGATGCCGCCGGTTCCTTCGGCTTCTCGCGATCGGTGCGCTCACTCACGCGCAGTTCCACCCGCCGCAGACCCACGCCGGCGGCGAACGCCGCAAGGAAGCCCGAGACATCGAGCATGCGGCTCACCGCGTACACCACCACCATGATGCCGAGCGCGAGAAAGTCGCTTGGTGCCACATCGCGCGCGGTAAAGCGAAGATGCGTGCCCACGTAACCGAGCCCCCATCCTCCGAGCAGGCCGATCGCCAGGCCGCCCGCCAGGGACCAGAGCACGTCGACCGTGAACCAGTGCATGACCACGCCGGTCACGTCCGCCCCTGGCTCCATCAGCGCGAAGGCGAGGAAGAGCAAGGGAAGCGCGGTACCGTCGTTGAGACCCGCCTCGCCGGAAAGTGCCACGCGGAGGGGATCGTCGTCACGCGCGTCGTCCACCGAGACCAGCGATGCGAGGACGGGATCGGTGGGACTCACGACCGCGGCCAACGCCAGCGCGGCCGCGAACGGCCAGCCGAAACCGAAATGCACAACGGCGGTCACTCCCGCCGCCGTCAGCACCATCGCCGGCAAGGCGAGCCGAATGGCCATGACCCAACCCCGGTCCCGGAACGGCAGGCGCAGCTTCAGGCCGGTGACGAAGAGCGACGCCACCAGCGCCGCCTCGGTCGCCAGGTGCAACCAATGGATGTGCTCGCGCGACAGCGGCAGTTTCGTCAGGCCCAGCACGTCAGGCCCAATGAGGATACCCACGACGAGATAGATCGCGAACGTGGTGACCGGCCCGCGGCTAATCCATCCCGACAGGAATGAAGTCGCCAGCAGGAGAGCGCCAGTCAGGGCGAGCCACCAGAGAGCAGTCATGCCCCGATAGTTGCCCGCGTCGGGTCAAGGTCGCGCGAAGCGGGACAGCACCCTGGCCCGCTCAGGCGGCGGCGTCTTCGGGCCAGGCGACAGTGGGTACCGCTTCGAACGCCGGCCTGGCGAAGAGGAACCCTTGCTGGAGCCCGATACCCATATCCCGAAGCGCCCGGTACTCCTCCATGGTTTCCACGCCCTCCGCAAGCAGCCTGACACTCAGCTGCGCACAGAGGTCGACGAGATGACGGACGATGACCTGTCGCGGCCGGTTCGCACCGATGCCCCGCACGAGCCCGATGTCGAGCTTCACGAGGTCGGGCTGGAAGTCGGCCAGCAGGTTCATTCCGGCGAACCCAGCGCCGAAGTCGTCGATGGCGGTAAGGAAGCCGTGCGCCTTGTACGTGGTGAGGATGTCGACCAGATGGTCGTGGTCGATGACCTCCTCGTGTTCCGTAACCTCGAAAATCACGCGGCTCAGCGGCCAGTTGGCTTCCCGTGCAGCCGCGAAGGTGGCCTGGAGACAATGCTCCGGGACGTACACGGCATTGGGCAGGAAATTGATCGACAGCAGGCCGGGTGGGTTGACCGCGGCGGCCGTGCGGATGGCGACGATGCGACAGGCCTGGTCGAAGGCGTAGCGGTTCTCGTGCGCCACGGACGCCAGCACGTCGCCGGCCGATTCGCCGTTCGTTCCCCGCACCAGAGCTTCGTGGGCGAAGACGGTTGCGGTGTCCACATCCACGATCGGCTGGAACGCCATCGTGATGCGGCGGGCGACCTCAGCGGCATCCCCGCAACCCTTGCAGAGCGTAGTTGTCATGGCCGGCTTCCCCCTTTGTCGAATGTACTACCGCCGGGACGATGCCCCATCGTCGCAACTTCAGCCCTGACGTGCCACTACTCCACGCGGTACTGAATCGGCTTGAAACGGAAGTTGTTGGACTGGCCCGCCGAGCATGCCGTAAGAGCCACCACCAGATCCATTTCCGCCCGGAACACCGTACTGTCGCCAGCCTTGCTGAGCGGTGGTTCCACCGACAGCCTGCCGCTCGCGCCGTCCACCTGCACGTTCATGAAGACATTGAAAGCCGTCGGTATGCGGTCCGGCCCGATACCGAAAGGTTCGAGGGCGGCAGCGAGGTTGCCGAAGCAGCCGCGATGGGGCTCGGTGTGCCCGTACAACTTCGCGAACATTTCCTTCGAGCAAGGAGCGAGCAGGAAGTCGTGCCGCCCCACGTCGTCCCGCTCGATCGTCAGCATCGGCGAACTCCGGTTGGAGTAAAGGATGTCGCCGGTGGAGAGCAGGAACTTGCTCGCGTAGTCGAGCGTTCGTCCGCTCGACAGCCACTCGTCGGTGTCCATGGCGTTGAAGGCGATGAGGTCACTGACCTGCTGTCCTTCGGGATCGATGACCGTAAGGCGCTGTCCCGCCCGAAGCGTGAACGCCGTGCCGCTCTGCGGGGGAATGGTCGCGGTGGTCATGCTGCCTTGTCCTTGCGTGCGTTGCCGGCGTGGAAGGGGCAATGCCATTCGCCCTGGATATGCCTGCCGCTGTACTGCCGCGCCTCGGAAATGGACCCGTGCACGGCGAGCATGGGGTTGGCCGAACCGTTCAAGGCAATGTCCCGTTCGACGATGGCGGTCTTCAGGCGAGCATAGCGTTCCTCGCGGCGCAGGAATTCGAACTGCTCGTGCAGGTTGAACACCAGCGCGGGGTGCGCAAGGCGGCGGGCTCGGCGGGATGCACCCGGATGCAGGCCCACTACATAGAACGCCTTTCCACCCACGCTCATGCTGAAAGCCGGGTCTTCCGGATCGGTGCTCACCGAAGGATCCCAGGGATGATGCCGTGCATCCGCCTCGTGGATGCCCTGGAGCCGGGCGAACAGCAGCCGCTCGAAAAGCTGCTCGGACATCGTCGTCGAGTCCGAGAAATGCACCACCAGGCTGGCGAAGACATGCTCGGGCTTCTCCCGGTTCGCAAAGTCCGCGATGCCTGCCGCGAGCTTCGCATCGTCGGCCGGACACCCCATGGCGCCGGCGAACAGGTGCGTCACATGGCCCCGCTGCTGCGCCGTCTGTCCCGCGAAACAGGGGAACGAGGGACTGGACAAGTGTTCGTCGAACTCACGCAGGGCTTTATGTCGTTCATCGCTGTTCATGTCGATCTCCTTTGCAGGAGACGGTGACGCTATGTGTGTGAACTGCCCTGGCAGGCAAGTTGAAGGCCGTATTGACCTCCATAAACCTTCAGTCAGAAAAGGTTAGATCGAAGCTTGGATACAGCCACGAGAATCAGGCACCTTCTCGCTGCAGTCACGCTACCTACACCGGCGATCAAGGCCCCTTCGACGCGATCGCCTCGGCACGCCGGCCGGCGAGCCGCCGCCACCCTTCCGCCAGCGTCGACAGGCCAGCCAGTACCGTGAGCGCTTCCGCATCGTGGCGCTCGACGTAGAGCGCGTGCCACACCCGCTCGACGGTCCACTCCGGCGTCGTACGGTCGATGCGCTCCAGCACATCGCCGGGCGACACGTCGCCCTCCTCGAGAACACGGTAATACCAACCCGAGCGGCCGGACGTCTGCACACGCGACGCCATGTCCTCGACATCGAAGCGGGCGTTGAGCTTCCAGCATGGCTGGCGTCCCTGGCTTACCTGGAGCGTTGCCGAGCCAAGGCGAAACACGTCGCCGACGGCTACGTCCCGTTCCGTCAGCCCTTGGGTCGACAGGTTCTCCCCGAACGCGCCGGGCCGCTCGAGAACCGGGACCGGACCGATCTCGCGACGCCATCCTTCGTAGTGGTCGAACGGGTAATGGTGGATGGCCTTCTCAAGGCCGCCATGGTTCTTCAGGTCGGCCTGGTGGTCGATGTCGAACCCGGTACGCGTCGCCCGGACGGGACGCTCCGTGGGCACCTTGTGGATGGCGCTCGGCTTTCCGGAATCGCCCAGCAGGGCTACGGCGCCGACGAGTACGTTGCCAATGGGGAATGACGGATTCATCGGACGATTATCCCGCCAAAAGGGCGCGTCATGGGAATGTGCGAATGGCGCCGCCGGACCCTCGCTTTTCCCAGGCGCAAGCCCTACTGTCCGTGTCACAACGGGGAATGCTCAGGGGAAACGATGAAGAAGTGGATGCTCGCGGCCGGTCTGGCCGCGGCGATGGTGGCGCCCTTGTGCGCCGTGGCCGCGGAAACGCCCGCGGCCTGCAAACCGGGCCAGAAAATCGCCGAGGAAGGGTTCGTTCGCATCGGAGGTATCGACCAGTGGGTGGTTATCCATGGACAGGACTGCAGCAATCCCGTCGTACTGATCGTGCATGGCGGTCCGGGCAACCCGTCCACGCCGTTCGCCGAGAACCTGTACGGAGCCTGGGAGAAGGACTTCACGCTGGTTCAGTGGGACCAGCGCGGCGCCGGCAAGACGTTTGAACGCAATCCTGATACTGCGAATACACCGCTCACGATGGCCCGCATGGCCGACGATGGAGTGGAAGTGGCGAGCTACGCCACCCACCGCCTCGGCAAGCGGCAGGTCATCCTCGTGGGTGGCTCGTGGGGCTCCGCGTTGGCGGTGAACATGCTCAAGCGCAAGCCAGCGTTGTTCGCCGCCTATGAAGGCACCTCGCAGATGGTCGCTTACCGCGACAACCAGACGGCCACCTACGGGCGCATCCTCGAACTGACCCGCGCCGCGGGCGACAAGGACGCCATCGCTTCGCTCGAGACCCTCGGCCCGCCGCCCTGGGAAAATCCCCGCGCCTTCGGCATCGTGCGACGCATCCTCCGCCGCTATGAAGCGAAGACCACCCTACCGGCGCCGGATGCCTGGTGGCAGTTCCCCGCGCAATACACCACCGACGCCTATAAGGCGGCGTATACCGATGGCGAGGACTACTCGTATGTGCAGCTCGTCGGCATGAAGGGCGACGGCCTCCTGTCCAAAGTGGACCTGCCCGCACTGGGCACCAGCTTTCCCATGCCGATCTTCATCATTCAAGGCAAGGAAGACCTGCTCACGATGCCGTCGGTAACCAAGGGCTACTACGACCGGATCAAGGCGCCCGCCAAGGAATACATCCTGCTGGACAAGGTAGGGCACGATCCGAATCCGCCGATGGTGGACGCGCAGCTTCGAGTATTGAAGACTAAGATCCTGCCGCTGGTTCGGTCGTAAGCAGCGTCGGTACGCAGGAGGGCACGGGACGAGTGGCCAAACCGCTGCTTCACATCGCTGGATACTTTGCGCTTGTCGCCCTCATGGCGTTCGGCGGGACGTTCATCGCCGCGCTTGTCGTGCCGGCGAGGCTGGGGCCGTCCGTCGCCTGGTTCGTGAAGTGCCTGCTCGTGATGTGTCTGGTGGTGGCGGTCACCTGGATGTACCTCCGGCGAGCCGGATTCGGGTGGGCGCGCTACGGCGTTAGGTGGGGCTCGTGGCACTTCGGCCTTGGTGGCCTGGCCGCCGGTCTCGCACTTGCCGCGGCCTGGTCGCTGCCGGTATTCCTCGTCGTGCCCTTCCATTGGACCGTCAACGACGGCTTCGCCTGGACGGCGTTCGTCTTCGGCACCCTGGCCAGCGTGGGCATGGGTATCGCCGAGGAGGTGGGGTATCGCACGTACGGCATGGACCGCCTGCGCGGCCGTTACGGTCCGGTGACGGCACTGCTCGTACCCACCGTCATTTTCGTCGGGGTGCACGTCGCCGGTGGCGTGCCCTGGCTGGCCGGCCTGCTCGTCGTCGGATCGTCGAGCGTGATGTACGGCTGCCTCATGCTGGCCACACGTAGCCTGCCGTTCGTCGCCGCCTTTCACATCGCGAACAACCTGGGTCAGGACGCGTGGTTGCGTACGAGCGCGGGATCGCTATGGAAACCCGTGTTCCAGGCCGATGCCTCGACTGCATCACAGCCCACGATATGGGCGGGCATGATGCTGCTGAATCTTCTGGTGGCCGCCGCTGCATGGGTGGCTTGGCGGCGCTCGGAGCGCGCGTAGCCGCGAAGCGCAGCTACGTCATCGCTGCCCATCGCGGCAGTACTTGATGGGAAGCGATCGACCGGGCTGGTTTGCCCGGTCGACCTTCCGCGTCACTGGCTGATGCGGTACATCACCGTGGCATGCGGTTCCAGCGTGGTCTTGATCGAACCATCGCCCTTCGCATCGGTGTGTGCCCACAGGTCGCGCATGGTGTAGCTGCCGCCGGCTTTCAGGCCGATCTCGGTAGCGGCCACGGTCACGGCTTTCGCCTTGTCGCCTTCGTTGAAGACCGCCACGGCGCGACCGCCGTCCTTGAGCGGCTTCACGATGACATGGATGCCGTCGGCATCGCGCACCTGCTTGCCCTGCACGCCCAGCGGATCCTGGTCGATGGCGATCACGTCCTTGTTCAGCAGGATCTTCAGCGCCTCGGGCTTGATCGTGCGCAGGTCGGTGCCAATGAGCAACGGCGCCGCCATGATCGACCACAGGCTGAAGTGGCTGCGGTACTCCACGTCCGTCATGCCGCCGTTACCGACCTCCAGCATGTCCGGATCGTTCCAGTGGCCCAGGCGGGCGTACTGGTCGAGGACCACGTTCTCCTTGAAGATCTTCAGCATCGAGGCGTAGTTGTCGCTGATGTCGCCGGTGGTACGCCACGAGCCGGCGTCTACCGGCGGCTTGCCCGCCCAGAGCCAGGGCTTGTTCTCGCCCCATTCGCACATGCTGAAGAAGATCTGCCGGCCGCTGTTGCGCAGCGCTTCGGCCATGGCGGTGTAGCGCTTGCGCGCGTCCACCTTCTGGTTGTTGCAGTTGTCGTACTTGAGGTAATCCACGTGCCAGGACGCGAAGGTCTTCGCATCTTCCTTCTCGTGGCCGAGGCCGCCGGGGAAACCGCGGTTCTCCTGCAACGGCTCACACGTGGATGTGCCCGCGCTGGAGTACAGGCCGAACTTCAGGCCCTTCTCGTGGATATAGTCGGCCAGCGCGGCGATGCCGCTCGGGAATCGCTTCGGGTTCGGCTGGAGACGGCCGTCCTTGTCACGCTGCCAGTTCGCCCAGCAGTCGTCGATGTTCACGTACTGGTAACCGGCATCGCGCAGCCCCAGGCTGATGAACTTGTCGGCAATGCCGCGGATCATCGCTTCGTCGAACTCCGCGCGGCAGTGCGTGGAGTTCCAGTTGTTGAAACCCATCTGCGGCAGGGCCGACGAGGTTTCGTCCGCCTGCGCCGGCGTGGCGAGGATACCCGCCACGGCCATGACGCCACACAGCGCCGCGCCGCGCAGCACGCTTGCCAGGGTATCGCTCATCGTTCGACCTCGCATCGCCGCCCCCATCAGAACGTCCCCCGCAAGCCGACGGTGTACACCGTGCCGTCCGCTTCGGCGTAGAGGAAGCGGTTGCGGTACACGGAGTAGTCGTACAGGTGCTCGTGGGTCAGGTTGGTACCGGACACGAAGATCGACAGGTGCTTGTCCACCGCGTAGCTCGCGCTAAGGTCCACCTGGCCGTAGTCGCTGCGCGTGGCCGGCGTGGCACCCGCACCGTACGAAAGGCTTTCCAGGTACTTGCCGCGCCAGTTGTACGCCACGCGCACCTGCACCGGGCCCTTCTCGTAATAGACGCTGGCGTTGGCCGAATCGCCGATGCCCGGCACGGCGAACTTGCCCGACGCCGCAATGAGACCCGGGCTCAGGTTCGTGCTGCTCTTGACTCGTGTGTAGTTCAACGCCACGCCCAGGCCGTCGAACGGATCCGGCAGCAGGTTCTTGAACTGGTAGTTCACCGTGGCTTCCGCGCCGTAGATGTTCGACGAGTTCAGGTTGATCGGCTGGGTGAGCGACCAGATGAACGGCTGCCCGGTGTTGTCGTTGGTGAGGAACGGCACCGGGGTGCTCACCAAGGTACTGAAGTTGCTCACCTTCTTGTAGAACCCTTCCAACGCGACATAGCTGGCGTCGTCGATGTACCACTCCAGGCCCATGTCGTAATTGCGCGAGCTGTACGGCTGAAGCTGCGGATTGCCCCGGGATATGGTGAGCGAATTCGGGCGGGTGCCGAAACTCGTGTTGTAGTACAGGTTGCTGAGCGCCGGGGGCGTCAGCGTCTTGGACCACGAGAACCGGTAGACCAGGTTGTCCAGCAGGTTCCACTTGAAGTTCAGCGACGGCAGCCACTTGTGGTAACCGCCATCGGCGGACTGCGGCTCCAGCGGGCCATAGGTGACCTGGCCATTGCTCGTGTCGTTCGGGTCGATGCGGTACGCGATCGGCGGCTGGTTGACTGCCGTGGACGTCGAGGCCACATGCAGGTACCTCGCACCCACGTCGAGGGCCCAGGGCATGTCCCACATCGTGCCTTCGAATACGGCTTTCGCGAAGGCGGACTTTTCCTTCTCCGATACATTGTTGTAGCTACCCGGGTTGGGTATCGCGTCAAAGGTACCCCCGTTGGCCGCGAGGCCTGCGAGGAGCGCGTCACGCTTCTCGGGCGTCAGCTGGTTGTATGCCGCGGGCGACGCCAGCCAGCTCAGGTACGCGCGCGGATCGTACTGAATAAATTCCGACGGCTGGCCCGGCGACGAGACGCCGTGGATCTTCGGCGGCGCCTTGTAGATGTACGCGCCGATGGCGTCCGCCGGCACATCGACCGAGTAACCGCAGTAGGCATTGCAGAGGATGCTGTTCGGCGTGCCCCAGCTGACCGACTTCACCCACTCCTTCGTGTACTGCACACCGGCCACCAACCGCGAGAGCACGCCGTCATTGAAGGCCTTGTCCAGCTTGATCTGGTAGTTGTCGATCTTGTTGGTCACGTCGTTGCCGGAACCGGCATTGCAACAGTGCGCCTTGAGCAGACTGGTGTCGGTGGGCGAGAGGATATTCGAATAACTCGGCGGCTGGCTGTCGCCACCGTTGGTCCATGTGGGATTGGTACCGAAGTTCTTCGCACCCACCACCAGGAAGTAGCCGTTCGGGCTTTCCTTGTTCCAGGCCTTGGAACTGGACACGTCAAGGCTCAGCTTGGTGGACTCGTCGATGTCGAAGCCGAGGTTCAAGCCGTTCTGGTAGCTCTTCTCGTAGCTGGGCGTATACGACGTCACATAGTCGTTCGCCATGACGTTCGGACCCGAACCATTGCGTACGAAATTGAGCACCGTGCCGTTCGGGTCGGTCGTCAGCGACTGGATGTCGCCGGTGTTGCCGTATTCGCCGAAATAGTGGATGAACGGGTCGACCTTGTAGCTCGAATACAACGTGTCGAACTGCACCGTCAGGCGGTCGATCGGCTTCCAGTCGATGGCGCCGCTGACGCCCTTGCGGACACGCGTCTCGTCCAGCACGTTGCTCGCCAGGGTTTCCGGCACCGCGACGTTCGTGTAATTCGGATTGCTGAGGTTGGAAAGCTGCGAGATGTTCTGGTCGTCGTACCACGAGTTGGCCTGGGTATTGAGCTGGGTGTCCTTGCGCTTGTAATACCAGGCCGAACCCATGAAACCGAACGTGTGGTCGGAGTTCGTCCAGCCGAACAGGCCCGAGGCCTTGGGCGTGGTCTTGCCTTTCCAGTCGCCGGTGAGGTTGCTGTTGACGCCCGCGGCGCTCCACGCCCCGTGGTAGCCGCTGAAGTCCAGCGGCCGCGCCGTCTGGATGTCCACCACGCCGCCGATGTCGACTTCGGTAATGTCGGCCGACGAGGTTTTGTTGACCTGGGCGACGCTGATGATTTCCGACGGAAGCACGTCGAAGTTGAAGGCACGGGAACCGGAGGCGGTGGCCATCGGTCGTCCGTTGATGGTGACGGCCACGAATTCGGGACCGAAGCCGCGCACGGCGATCTGGCTGGATTCGCCGCCACTGCGGTTCACCGACACGCCCGGCACGCGCTGGAGCGCGTCGGCCACGTTGGGATCGGGGAACTTGCCTGTTTCTTCCGCCGAGATCGAATCGACGACGTTAACGGAGTCCTGCTTGATGGCCTGTGCGCGCTGAAGCGCCGCCAGCTGGCCGGTGACCGCCACCGCGCCCAGTTCGGTTACCTTCTTGTCTTCGCCCTCGGCGGTACCCGGTTTGGCGGGCTTGGCCGCCTTCGCCGGCGGCGGGGTAGATTGTGTTCCCGCCGGAGACGCATCCGGCGCTGTCTGCGCGAGGCCCGGTGCCCCGTAACCCACCATCCACGCGACACCCATTGCCACAACCAGTTTCGTCAGCTGCACGGCTACCCTCCCCGACTTTATGGAAAACCCCAGTGAGCACACACGGATTGCCGCACGAAACTCACCGGTGCCGATCCCCACGACGGCACCACAAAGCCTCGTTGTTCCCCGTCACCCCGAATATTGGCAGAGCGGTTTTGCAGCTCCCGCAATTTGTCCTACTTATTCATCGTTGCCCAGCTTCTTCGCGGCCACAAGCTGCGGCGCAGCATGACAAGTCCGATCTGCTTACTTTAGATTCATTTGTCCAACAATTGGCCTGACAGGCTTCGCCCTGCCGGGCAGGCATCGGGGCTGCCGACGAACCGGATATCGGAAAAGACGGCATCGCGCCCGCGACATATGCCACGGGCGAGCCGTCATGAAGGTAGCCGTCTGCTAACCGCGGACCATGCCGCGGGCCGGCTCAATGCTTGCCGTTGAACAAGCGCATGCGTGCGGAAGCCACCCGAGTCACCGCATCCACGGCGAACGGCAGTATCCGGTAAGGCACTACATCGGTCGGACGCTCCGCCAAGCCTTTTTCGAGGCCTTGCCGCCAGGCGATGCGGAGTTCGGTGTTGATGTGGACGATGTTCATGCCGGCCGCGATGGCCTGGGTGAACTCATCGTCGGCGGTACCCGACCCGCCGTGCAGGGTCAGGAACACCCCGGTGCGGGACTTGATCTTGCCGATGCGGTCGATGTCCAGGTGCGGAGGGGCTTGCCCCGGCGCCAGGCGGAACATGCCGTGCAGCGTGCCCACCGCGGGCGCCAGGATGTCCACGCCGGTGGACTCGACGAACTGCGCCGCCTCTTCGGGCGTGGTCAGGCTCTTCGACAGATCGGGCGCCTTGTCGTGGATTTCCGATCCCGAACCGATGTCGCCGATCTCCCCTTCGACCAGGATCTTCGGATTGATCGACTTGAGTTCCTCGACGGCCTGACGGGTCTTGGCAGCATTTTCTTCCAAAGGCATGGCGGAACCGTCGAAGGCCACGGCGTCGAAACCGGCCTTCGCGGCTTCGATCGCTTTCGCCAGCGAGTGGGTGTGATCCGCGTTCAGGAAGATCGGGAAGTCGAATTCTTCCCTGATGCTGCGGATCAATGCGGCAATCTGCCGGACCCCGACGAATTCCCGCTCGCCTTCGGACACGCCCACGATGACGGGAAAGCACAACTCACGGGCGGACGACGCAACCGCCTTCAGGACCGCCAAGTCGGACACATTGAAGTGCGCAACGGCGACACCGCGTTCTTCCGCGCGCTCGAGGGTGAGTTTCAGGTCAAGCATGGTAACTCCGCTGCTGCGACGACACGCGCGTTATGGACAAGGTTTCGTCCGGAGGAATCGACTACCATCGTCGTATCTTCGGCATTCCTCGGGCCGCATGGAAGTGAAACTGTTTCAGGGGCCACATGCATCCGATGCAACATGTGAAACGAGCCGGGTTCGCGGCATGACGGGTACATTCAGCAACTTCGACCTCAACCTGCTTCGCGTCTTCGATGCCGTGATGCAGGAACGCAGCGTGTTGCGCGCCAGCCAGAAACTGTTCCTCAGCCAGTCCGCGGTCAGCCATTCCCTGAAGCGGCTGCGCGAAACGCTGGACGACGAACTTTTCGTCCGCACGGTCACGGGCATGCAGCCCACGGCGCGAGCGTTGGCCCTCGCCGATGCGGTGCGGCAGGCCCTGGCCTCGCTCGAATCCACCATAGGCCTGCAGAAGTTCGATCCCGCCACGTCGAGCAAGGTATTCACGATCGCCGCCAGCGACTTCATGACGACCGTGGTGATGCCGCACCTGCTGAAGATCCTGGCCGTCGAGGCGCCCCACGTCGATATCGTCATTCGGCCGTCCACCCGTATCGACCTCGCCGAACAACTCGACCTTGGCAGGATCGACATCGCGATCGGCACCTTCTCCACGGCGGCCCCGAGGTTTCATTCGAACTTTCTGTTCGACTACGACGACGTGCTGATCACCCGAGTGCCGCCCCCGCGCGGCACCGTGACCATGCAGGATCTTGCGGCGTATTCGCTCGTGGTCGTTTCGTTGGGGGGCGACCAGGATGGCGCCGTGGACGGTTACATCTCCGAGCGCGGCCTGGCGCGGCGGTCAGAGATGTACGACAGGCTCTCCTTGGAACGCGCCCGCACGGAATGCGCCAGGGCGCCGCGCATCGCCGTCTCCCTGCCCCACTTCCTGGCGATCCCTTCCCTTCTCCACGAAGACGCACACCTTGCGGCCATCGTTCCGCGGCCGTTGGCGACGGTGCTCGCGCAGACTCATGCGATCGGCGTGCACGAGCTGCCCTATGCCACGAAGCGCTTCGACGTCACCTCGCTATGGCATGACCGCCTGACGGGGGACGACTCGCACGAATGGCTGCATGCGGTACTGCGGCGCGCAACCGGCTACCTGCGGGACGCCACGGCCTGATCGCTATGAGGCGGCCAGGGCCGCCTGTATGGGCAGCTTGCGGACACGCTTGCCGGTCGCCGAGAAGATCGCGTTCGTCACGGCGGGCGCGACGATGGCGGTAGCGGCTTCGCCGATGCCGCCGGGCGCCTCGGCGTTCTTCACGATATGGGTTTCGATGAGCGGTGTTTCGTTCATGCGCATCGGACGGTAGTCGTGGAAATTGCTCTGTTCCACGCGGCCGCCACGCAACGTGATGGCGCCGTACAGCGCGGCGGTAAGGCCGAACAGCGAGCCGCCCTCCATCTGCGCCGCGACGGTATCCGGATTCACCACCAGGCCACAGTCGATGGCACAGACGAGGCGGTGGACGCGCACGGTCCCGTCGGCGGCGACATCCACTTCCGCAACCTGCGCGAGGTAACTGCCGAAGCCGAACTGCAGCGAGATGCCTCGCCCCCGGCCTTTCGGCAGCGGCGAGCCCCATCCGGCCTTCTCGGCCGCCAGGGTCAGCACACCCAGTGCCCGCGGGTTCTTGCCCAGCAACGCCTTGCGATACGCCACCGGATCCTGCTTCGCCGCGTGCGCGAGTTCATCGAGGAAAGACTCGACCACGAACACGTTGTGCGTCACGCCGACGCCACGCCAGAAGGCCGTGGGAATGCCCGGCGGTTCCACGCGAACATAGTCCACGTGGATGTTGGGAATCGCGTAGGGCGGTTCGGCCGCACCCTCCACCGCGTCGAAGTCGTAGCCGTTCTTGTAGAGAAACGGCAGGTAGCGGGCGATGATCGACGAGCCGGCGATGCGATGGGTCCACGCGACCGGCTTCCTGTCGGCACCGAGGCCTGCGGAAAGGCGGTCGTAGTAGTGGGGCCGGTACATGTCGTGCTGGATGTCTTCCTCGCGGCTCCAGACGATCTTCACGGGGCCGTCGACATGCTGCGCGATCCGCGCGGCGAGCACGCTTCCGTCCGCTTCGAGACGCCGGCCGAACCCGCCCCCGATGTAATGGTTGTGGATCTGCACCGATGCGGGCGGCAGTCCGGTGACCTGGGCGACCAGTCCCTGGGTCAGCGTGGGTGCCTGCGTGCCGACCCAGAGGTCGCACCCGTCCTTGCGCACATGGACGGTGCAGTTCATCGGCTCCATGGCCGCGTGGGCGAGGAAGGGCACCTCGTAGATGGCATCGAGCCGCTGTGCGGCGCTCGCCAGGGCTTTCTGGGCGTCGCCATCGTTGCGCGCGACGACGCCCGGCTTCACCGAGGCATCGACCAGCTGCTTCACGATGTCGTCTTGCCCTACCGTGGCATGGACGCCTTCGTCCCATTGCACGGCCGCGGCGGCCAGTCCCTTCCTTGCCGCGCCCATATGGTCGGCCACGACGGCGACGACGTCGTCGAGACGCACGACCTGGTGCACGCCCTTGACCGCCAATGCGGCCTTTTCATCCACGGACTTCACCTTGCCACCGAAGACGGGCGACTGCGCCAAGGTGGCGACCTTCATTCCGGGAACCGCGGCGTCGATCCCGAATCTGGCCTGGCCGTTCACCTTTCCGCTGGTGTCCAACCTGCGAGCCGGCGTGCCGATCAGCGTGAAGTCCTTGGGGTCTTTCAGGACCACGCTGTCCGGCTTGGGCACCGGGAGGCGGGCTGCCGCTTCCGCCAGGGCGCCATAGGACAAGTGGCGCGTACCGGCAGCGTCCGACACCACGCCGTGGCGTGCCGTGCAACTGGCGGGATCGACGTGCCACTGCTTCGCCGCGGCGGCAATCAGCAGCATGCGTGCGGTGGCGCCTGCCTGGCGTAACGGCGTCCAGAAGGCACGCACGGACGACGAAAGACCGGTCGACTGCACATGGAGGATGGCGTTGCCATACAGGGCATCGTTGGCGGGCGCATGCTCCAGCCGCACCTGGTCGAGACCAACCTCCAGTTCCTCGGCAAGCAGCATGGGCAGCGACGTATAGGTTCCTTGCCCCATCTCGACCATCGGCATCACCAGGGTCACGAGGCCGTCGCGGTCGATGCGAATGAACGCGTTGGGCGCGAACTCCTGGGCTGCCGGTTCCGCCCAGGACGTACGGACGGCAGATGGCAAGACCAGGCTGAGCAGGAGGCCACCGCCCACGGCGGCCCCGGTGCGCAGGAAATCGCGGCGGCGCGGGCTGTCCAGGTTGGTGGCGCTCATGTCGACTGTCCTTCCGCGGCGCGATGGATGGCCGCCCGGATCCGCTTGTAGGTACCGCAACGGCAGACATTCCCGGACATCGCCGCGTCTATGTCGGCATCGGTGGGCTTTGGTTTCTGTGCAAGGAGCGAGGCGGCGGACATGATCTGGCCCGACTGGCAGTAGCCGCACTGGATCACGTCGAGTTCCAGCCATGCCGTTTGCACGGCGCGTCCCTGCGGCGTCTCGCCGATGGCCTCGATGGTGGTGATGGATCGGCCGCTGGCTGCGCGCACGGGAAGCACGCATGAGCGCACCGGCGCACCGTCCAGTTGCACGGTGCATGCGCCGCACAACGCCACACCGCAACCGAACTTGGTACCGGTGAGACCGAGCACGTCGCGCAGCACCCACAACAGGGGGATGTCGTCGTCGACATCGACCTCGTGGCTCGTGCCGTTGACGGTAAGGGAGAAGGACATGAGAACCCCTGGATCTCAGATGGACGTCGCATCCGACGGTGGAAATTTCCCCGGCACCGCATAGCTGCGGTCGCGGACCTGGCCCGTTTCCAGCACTTCCTTCAGCCGGCGCAGGTTGGCCGCCACTTCCTTCGCCGCCGGCTTGCCGATCCAGGCCAGGAGCTTCAGGCCCGTGGACCCTAGCGGCGTATGCATCGCTTCGCGCACCACGGTTTCGCCGGTATCGGGGCCCGGTGCGAAATGTATGTCCCAGCGGACCCGGCGCGCCGGATGGGCAACGGTCTGGTAACGGATCAGGGTGTTCTCGACCTCTTCGGTCACCTCGATCGTCCAGCGGAAGGCTATCTTCAACGGGCCCTGGATCGTCCAGCGCGTGGTCGATGGATCGATCGACTCTACCGCCATGACGTCACCCAGGAAGCTAGGCAGGTTGTTGAAATCCCGATAGAACGCGTACACGGTCCGGACAGGCCGCCCGATCGTCACACTCGCTTCGATGATGTGGGGATCGTGGCATTCCACAGGAAGCAGCCTTCATCACCGGAACCGTTCCAGCACGACGATGTTGGCCGCATCGCGCGCCCGCGGGAAGTGAATTGATTGCAGGTGGGAAATGAGCGGGGCTCATTCCTCCGGTTCGACGAAGCGGAAAAAGGCCACCTGTTGGGTCAGCTCCCTCGCCCGCTCCAGCGACGCCCGGCTGGCCGCGCTCGCCTCTTCCGCCAACGCCGCGTTCTGCTGGGTCATCTCGTCGAGTGCGGATACCGACTGGACGACCTGGTCGACACCCGAAGCCTGTTCGCCCGACGCCGCGGCGATCTCCGCGACGATATCGGCGACGCGTGAGCTGCCGCTGTGGATCGCCTCCAGCGAGCGGCCGGTCGAGCGCACCAGCTCCGCGCCATGCGCGACGCTTTCGCCCGTATCGGTGGCGAGCTTGCGGATCTCGCGCGACGAGCTGGCGCTGCGCTGCGCGAGCTGGCGTACTTCGGCCGCCACGACCGCGAAACCCCTGCCCTGCTCGCCGGCACGTGCCGCCTCCACCGCCGCGTTGAGGGCCAGCAGATTCGTCTGGAACGCTATCTCGTCCATCAACGATGCAATACCGGAGATGCTGGTCGCGGCCTCCTGGATGCGCCGCATGCCATCTTCCGCGGAGTGCGCGATGTCCGCGGCCCGCTTCGCATCCTCGCGCAATGCCTTGGTCACGGCCTCGGCGGTGCGCGCGCCTTCGGAGTTCTGCCGTACCGACGCGGCCATCTGCTCCATCGACGCGGCCGTCTCCTCCAGCGCCGCCGCCTGCGATTGCGTCCGCTGCGACAGGTCGTCCACTCCGTGGGAAATCTCCGCTGCCGCCATGGACACACTTCGCGCACCTTCGCGGACCTGTTCGACCACCGTGGCGAGCGTGTCGTCCATGGTGGCCAGCGAACGCAAGGTGTCGCTCAGCTCGTCGTTGCCCACCACGCTGAGCGCATGCTTCAGGGTGCCCTGGCTGATATCGGCGGCGAGGCGGCTCGCGACCCGCAGGGGTGTCATCACGGCTCGGAACAGCAGCCATCCGGCCACGCACAGGATGACGAGGCCGGCAATGATGATCCCCAGGCTGATTTCAAAGGTGCGCGCATGGCGCGCTTCGGCAGCCTTGAACTGCTGCCCCGCGGTGCCTTCGACCAGTGTCACGTTGCGCAGGATGGCGGCGCTCTCGGCGTCGAAAGCGGCGGCCAGGCCATGCAGCGCAAGGTCGGTCGCTTCCTGGCGATGGCCGTCGCCCAGGATGGCGAGGGTCTTCGCGATCAACGGGGCCACGGCTGTCCGGGCACCTTCGAATTGCCGTGCCGCGTCGGTGCCTTCGGCCGACGCCATGCTGTCCGAACGGTACGCGGCCCAGCGCTTGTCGATATCGCGGTCCAGCGAGGCGATGAGACGTTTGGCGTCGTCGGCCGCGCCGGGCGTGCCGAACAACAGGGCCCGGCTTACCGCGCCCCGCTCGGTCGCGATCGCCGACCGTATGTGTCCCACCTGGGCCACGGGAAGCAGGTTCCGGTGGAACATCGCATCGAGATCGCCAAAGGTGAACGTAAGGGCCAACAGGCCCACGCCACCGAGTGCAAACGCAATGAGGAAACCGGCGCTCATCGCCGCGAAGATCTTGCGTCCCACCGTGAATCGCATCGTAGAGGCATCCGTGACAAGGTGATGCCGTATCGGCTTGTCTGCGCCGGTGTTTAGCCATAGCTGCTATGCGTATCTTGAATAGGCCAGCGAGAAGCTGCGGCGCAGCATGACAATCCCGACCCGCACCGCTTAGATTTGATTTGTCCAACAAATGGACTCATCGGGGCTCCGGAGCGCGAATGGCGAGCGATGAAGATCGAGAGACCGTCGTCGGCCCGGCATATGCCGATCCCATAGGCCGACGCCACTTCCTGCAGCTGATCGGCGGCCTTGCGGCATCGCTGCGTGGCTCGCCCTACCCAGGTTCGCCGAAAGCAAGCCCGTGCAGCGTCCGGTAGGCCCCCTACCTGCGACGTCGCCGAAGCACATGCTCTGGTACGGCACGCCGGCACAGGAAGCGAACCTGCTCCGCGAAGGCCTTCCCATCGGCAACGGCCGCCTCGGCGCGCTCGTAGGCGGCGATCCGGCGTCTACCTGCTTCTACCTCACCGACGCCTCGATGTGGCGTGGGAAACGCGACGTCACGCTCGGCGACGATGGCCAGTTCGACTACACCGCGGAGAACTTCGGCGCCCTGGTGATGCTGGCCAAGCTCCACCTGTCGATCGACGGGCACGAAGCGGCGCACATCACCGATTATCGGCGTGAGCTGAACCTGGACCGGGGCACCTTGCGCGTGACATACCGGAAGGATGGTGCCAGGTACGCATGGGAGATATTTGCCAGTCACCCGGACGACGCTATCGTCGTCCGCCTCTCGCAAACCGGTGGCGGCACCTTCGGCGGCTCCCTCGCGCTGCATGGCATGCATGGCGATACGCCGCAAGCGGAGGCCCTGCCGTGGTCCAAGCCCGCCGCTGCGAGCCGATTCCACGGCACGCTGGATAACAGCCTGAAGTACGCGACGAACGTCATGGCCGTCGCGGGGTCCGGCAGGATCGGTGCGGACGAGCGGGGTCTCCACTTTGTGGACTGTGACGCGCTCACGGTGATCGTCTGCGGTGGAACCAATTACACGCCCGATGGCGCCAAGAACTACATGGACCCGTCGATCGTTCCATTGCAGCTGTCGATCGCCAAATCGCTGGCGGCCGCCCGGCTGTCTCCGGACGTGCTGCTGCACACCCACGTGGCCGACTACCGCGCATTGTTCGATACCATGCGCGTCGACCTGGGCACTTCGCCAAAGGCACAGCGCGGCATGGATACGTGGGCGCGCCTCCAGGCCATGGCGGCACCCGGTTCCACCCCGGACCCGGAACTGGAAGCCACGTACCTCCAGTACGGCCGCTACCTGACCATCGCCGGTTCCCGCAACAGCCTGCCCACCGGGCTGCAGGGCCCGTGGATCGACAGCAACCTGTCGCCGTGGATGGCCGACTACCACAACGACATCAATATCCAGATGAACTACTGGCTGCCCGACCGCGCGGGGCTGCCGTCGTGCTTCGACCCATTCACCGAGTACTGCCTCAGCCAGGTGGATGCGTGGACCGAGATCACCCGGCAGCACTTCAACGACCCGCGCAGCGGCTACCGCAACAGCTCCGGCAAGATCGCGGGCTGGACCATCGGCATCTCCACCAACATCTACGGCAACGGCGGCTGGCGCTGGCACCCCGCCGGCAATGCCTGGTTGTGCAACAACCTGTGGCAGCACTATCAGTACAACCCGGACCGGGCGTACCTGGCGCGTATCTACCCGCTGCTGAAAGGCGCGTGCGAGTTCTGGGAATCCCGGCTGCTTACCGTGAGCGTGAAGGACCCGGCGACGGGCGATATGCGCGACGTGCTGATCGACGATGCCGACTGGTCGCCCGAGCAGGGTCCGACCGATGCGAAGGGCATTACCTATGCGCAGGAATGGGTATGGGACCTGTTCGAGAATTATCGCCAGGCCGGTGCACTGCTCGGTAAGGATGCCGAATATGCGGCGACGATAACGAAGCTCCAGGCGCGGCTCTACCTGCCACAGGTGAGCAGCAAGACCGGCTGGCTGGAAGAATGGATGACGCCGGACGATCTCGGCGAGAAAGAGCACCGGCACCTGTCGCCGCTGGTCGGCTTCTTCCCGGGCGATCGCATCCGGAAGGATGCCAGCCCACCTGCGCTGATCGACGCGGTGACCCGCCTGCTCGAGGCGCGAGGCACGGGCGGCTACGGCTGGGCATGTGCGTGGCGCGCGATGTGCTGGGCGCGACTTGGTAACGCCGAGAAGGCCTACCAGCTTATCCGCACCAACCTCACGCCATCGAAGAACCGGAGCAATGGCACGGCGCAGAACCTGTTCGACATGTACAGGCTGGACGACGGCACGGATGCCTTCCAGATCGATGCCAACTTCGGCACGCCGACCGCCATGCTCGAGATGCTGCTGTCGTCGCGGCCCGGCTTGATCGTGCTGTTGCCCGCGTTGCCCGAGGCATGGGCGGCCTCGGGGAGCGTGACGGGTATCGGGGCACGAGGCGGCTTCCGCGTCGACCTGGCCTGGAAGCACGGGAAGGTGACGTCGGTAACCGTGCACAGCGTGGGCGGCGAGCGGACGCGATTGAAATCCGGCGCGTGGGAGAAGGATCTTGTACTTCGCCCGGGTGAATCGGTGACCGTCGGTTGAACGGGCAGCGGCTATTTCCGCGCTGCCCCGAGTTTCCAGGCAATGACCAAAAGCGGTACCGCCAACGCAGTCCATGAGCCGATGCGCCACAGTGCGTTGTTACCCAACAGCGCCATGAACAGGCCCGCGAGCGTAAGGATGGCCAGCGCGACGGGCCAACGCCATACGCTGCCATGCGACCGGGAGAGGAGCCTCATGCCACCGCTCCTTCGCCACGCGGACGCTTGCGGCGCTCGCCCCAGAGATACAAACCGGTGAGCAGTACGGCGATCGTGACCAGGTCGAAGGCCGCCCAGAGCAGCTTCAACGGCAGCCCGCCGTAGTCGCCGAAGTGCAGCGGCCGCGACAGTTCCAGAGCGCGCAGGTACCACGGCAGGTCTTGCGCGTCGGTCACGTCACCCTGTTCCGCATCCACCAGTACCGGGGTCAGCAGGCGCGAGGTGAGCGGCGTGTTTCCCTGCATCCAGATCATGTAGTGGTGTGGGCTGCCATAAGCCGAATACGGAAAGGCGACGCTTTCCGGACTCGTGCCGGGCAACGCGCGCTGCGCCGCCGCCACCGCGGCGTCGAGCGGCACCAACGGCACGAGCATGGGCTTGCCGTGCCACGGTGCCAACATCTCCGCCAGGCGACCGGTGCGCCAGTAGGCGAACAGCGGATCGGCCAACGTGTTCACGACGCCGGTGACGCCGACGACGAGCGTCCATGCGAGAAGCACGATGCCGAGGAGATTGTGCAGGTCGAGCCACTTCGCCCGTTTCGAACGGTTCCGTCGGATCTCGCCGAATCCGGCCTTCTGCGTAAACGGACCGTAGATCAACATGCCCGACACAATGGACACGACGAAGCAAAGGCCCATGACGCCGAGCAGAAGCATGCCCGGCAGCCCGGCGAACAGCTCGCGATGCAAGGTGAGCAGCCATTGCGTGAACCGCGCGCGCGGCCGCGGTTCGTCGAGCACCGCAGCCGTGCGGGCGTCGATGGACAGCGCGTGGTAGCCGCTCAACGCCGAACGCGGCTCCTTTGCCATGTATACCATCACGGTATGCGGACCGCCCTGCTTCCACGACATCGCCTGGATGTATTCCTTCGGGTACCGCGACTGCGCGGAAGCGACGATATCCGTGAGCGGCGCGTCGGCGGTGCCGTCCGGCTGCGGAGAGGCCGTCACCGCGGGCGCGGCCCATGCATCGATCTCCTCATGGAACACGAGCGGCAGGCCGGTGATGCAAAGAAGCAGCAGGAACAGCGTGCATACCAGGCTGGTCCAGGTGTGCACACGCGACCACGAACGAAGGTTCCTCACCATGCGTATGCCACCGTCGCCATGACGTTGCGGCGCAGCCCCCAGCGGCATCCGATGGCCGCGCAGTACGACACGTAGCGCTTATCCAGCAGGTTCGCGGCGTTCACCGCGAGACGCCAGCCGTCGAGGTTCGCGTTCAGGCGTCCGAGGTCGTAACGCAGCATGGCGTCGACTGTCGTGTACGAAGGCATGGTTACCGTATTGGCCGTGGTGGCATACGCCTTTCCGGTCCAGCGCAGCCCGCCGCCGAAGCCGAGCCCCGCCAGCGACCCATCGCGCACGGTGTAGTCGAGCCAGGCGGACGCCTGGTGGGTGGGTATGTCGGCCTGGCGATTGCCCTGGATGGCGGTGGTCGCACGGGTGATCTCGTTGTCGAGGTAGCCGTACGACGCGCGCAGGTTCAAACCCTGCATCAAGCTCGCCGTGCCGGACAACTCGATGCCCCGCGAGCGAACCTCGCCCGTCTGGATGTTGAAGTTGACGTTGACCGGGTCTGCTGTCGACACGTTCTGCTGCGTGAGTTCGTACGCCGACAGCGCGAGGTACGCATCCACCCCGTGCGGCTGGTACTTGATACCGATTTCCTTCTGCCTGCCCGTGGTGGGCACGAAGGCCCGGCCATGGGCGTCGGTGCCCAAGGTTGGCTGGAACGAGGTGGAGTAGCTGGCATACGGTGCCAACCCGTTGTCGAACAGGTAGGTGACGCCGGCCCGCCACGTGGTCGCATGATCTGTCTGCTGCGTCCAGGTGTTCGCCACGTGGTTGTCGTTGTCGCTGCGCGAGGCGTCCCTCCGGGCACTCAGCAGCACCGACCAGCGATCGATGCGCATCTGGTCCTGCGCGTAAACGCCGAACTGGCTCTGCCCCTGGCTCGCGTCCTGGAACCGGGGCGGTATGACGATGGCCTGGCGGTAGTCCGGGTGCAGGATGTCCAGCGTGGGTGCACCGCCGAAGCGCGTGAAGTTGTCCCAGAGAATCCGCTGCATGTCCGCACCGAGCAGCACCGTATGCGCCACCGGTCCGGTATCGAAGCGCCCTTCCAGCTGGTTGTCGAGGTTGAGCGTGCGCAGGCGTTCGTCAGACATGTAGGTCTGCCGGTTGAGGGTGCGCAGGTCGGATTGCAGGTTGAGTCCCTGCACGGATTCGTAGTTGGTGGTGTTGCGCGCCACGCGGAAGTTCTGGCGGAAACGCCATGTCTCGCCGAACACGTGCTCGAATTCGTACCCGAGCTGGTACTGCGTGCGCTTGAACGACTCGAAGCCGGTGTCGCCGGTGTAGAAATCGCGCGGGATGCGGCCGTTGGGATTGGGCAGCAACGTTCCCTGGTATGGCAGGATCGACCACACGCCGCCGTTCGGGTCGTGCAGGTAGCTGGCCAGGATCGTGAGCCGTGTCCGGTCGTCGGGCTTCCAGGTAAGCGCGGGAGCGATCGCCACGCGCCGCTCCTTCGTATGCTTCGCGTCCAGGTCGGTGTCCCTGACGACACCGGTGAGCCGGTACGACCAGTTGCCGCTGTTTCCCAGAGGGCCGCCGAAGTCGGCGTTCACCTGCCGACGTGACTGCGTGCCGACCTGCAACTGCACTTCATGCAGCGGCACATCGGTAGGACGCTTGCTGACCACGTCGATGATGCCACCCGGCGACGCCTGGCCGTAAAGTACCGAGGCAGGGCCTTCCAGCACGACCGCGCGTTTCATGAGGTAGGGCTCCACTTTCGGCACGGCCCACGTGCCCGCGAGCAGTTTCAGGCCATCCAGGTACTGGTCGAGCGCGAAGCCGCGCGCACTGATGCTGTCCAGGCGGTCGTCGTTGTCGTCGCTGATGGTTACGCCGGGCGCGTAACGCAGTACGGCGCGCAATGTCTGCGCCTGCTGCGCATCGATCTGCTCCCGGCTGATCACCGAGATGGTCTGCGGCAGTTCGATCAACGGGATGTCCGTCTTCGCGCCAGTGGACGCACGGTGCGCAACGTAGCTGCCTGTGCTCGCCACGACACGCGTCGCGTCCAGCGTGACGGAACGTCGCGTTTCCGTCGGCTCGGAAGGCTGCGGCGCCACGCCTGAGGAAACGATGTCGGCACGGTGCAGCACATAACCGCCGCCCGGCTGGGCGACCGCTTCCAGGCCCGTTCCGTGGAGCAGCGTGCGAAGCGCCTCGTCCGTGCCCATCGCCCCCTCGACACCGGCGCTGCGCAGGTTGCGTGTCAGGTCGCCCGTGTACGACAACAGTACCCCCGCCTGCCGGCCGAACCGGTTCAACGTCTGGTCGAGCGGACCCGCGGGCACGGTCCAGGTCGGCGCCGCGGCAGCTTCCTGCGCCCAGGCCCGGGTGGCCAGCGGAAGGGCAGCGGCAAGCGCGCCGAGGCACAGGGAAGCGATGGCGCGGGCGAGCGGCGAAGGTCGCGGGGTGGAACGGTGTGTCATGGGGATTCCGGGGAACGTCGAAGACGGTTGCCTTCTATGTCACGCGAGAATCGAAAACAGACCACTCCGGTGTGGGCGACAGCTCAGGTGGCGCGAGGAACGACGCGCACCCAATAGCGCGTCCGGTACTCGATGGCCACCGGCAGGCTCTTGCCGAGGATGGCGAGCACGCGATCGGTGTCGGCCAGGGGATAGGTACCGGATACCCGCAGGCCGACGACAGCGGGATCGCAGACCACATGGCCGGAACGGTAACGGGCCAGTTCCGTCACGAAGTCGCCCAGCGGCATGTCGTGCACCACCAGCATGCCGTCCAGCCAGGCGGCATCGTTCTCGTCGGCCGGAACGAGGGGCGATACCTCCGACCCGGTGAAACGTACCTGCTGCCCCGCAAGGACGATCCGCTGCCCGGCCGCATCGCGCGGACTGACTTCCACCGACCCGGCATACACGGACAGGCGCGTGGTGTCATCGTCGAGGCGCACGCCGAAGCGTGTTCCGAGCGGGCGCAACCGGCCCTGCCCCGTTTCGACCGTGAACGGACGGGTGTCGCCCGGCGGGTGGCCGGTGGTCACCATGACCTCGCCCCGCAATACGCGCAGCGTGCGCTGGCCGCTGTCGAAGCGGACGTCCACGGCGCTGTCGGTATTAAGCACGACCCGCGTGCTGTCGGGAAGCACGACGGTGCGGCGCTCGCCCGGCCCGGTGCGTTCGTCTGCGACCCACGCCTGCCATGGCACGCGGCTCCCGGCGATCCATCCCGCGCCGCCGAGGACGGCGAGCAGGCCCATCGTCTTCAACGCGCGCCGGCGGCCTTGGGATTCCGGCGCGGCGAGCACCGCATGGGCCAGCGGCGCGGGAACGCCTTGCAGGCGGTCATTCGTCGCCTCGATGCGTTGCCATGCACGCAGGTGATCCGGATGCGCATGTAGCCAGCGCTGCCATGCTTCGCGCGTGGCGGCGTCCGCTCCTTCCGACTGCAATTCCACCATCCATTCCACGGCCTGCCGGGCAATGGCCGGCGCGATGCGCGTGGTCGCTTCGGAGGCGGCGTCGGACACCACGGCGTCAGTCTTCAGGGAAGTAACACTGCTGGCCGGCGCGCACGATGTAGCGCTTGACCGTCGTTATGGACACGCGCAGTTCGGCGGCAATGGCGGCATGGCCCAGGCCGTCGAGTTGGCTCAGCAGGAAGGCGCGACGTACAGCACGAGGCAAGCCGTCCAGGCGCCGGGCGATCTCGAGGAGCGTCTCGAGCACCATGGCCTGCATTTCCGGCGAAGGCACCGAGGAATCAGGCAACGCACCAAGCGTTTCCAACCAGGCACGCTCGACATCCTGGCGACGATAATGATTGGCCAGTACCCGCTGCGCGATGGTGGTCAGGAAGGCTCGCGGCTCGCGAATGGCGATCGCGTCGGGCTTCGAGAGGATCTTGACGAACGTGTCCTGCGCCAGATCGTCGGCATGCGCCCCGCCGCCCAACCGCCGGCGCATCCAACCGAGCAACCACCCGTGGTGGTCGCTGTAGAGATCGTCGACGGTGCGGTGGAGGCTTTGGGCCGGGGACATGGCTGCGAATAATGCGAATGGTTCGCATTAGCGCATATTGAGACGCATGAGGCAAGGCGTAGAGCTGTCGATACCCACCCATGTGGAGCCCGGCTCAGCGCCCTTCGAATACCTCTTTGAACACGGGAATAGCCGAGAAGACGCTTGGCCAGCCCGTGTAGAAGATCAACTGGGTCAGCAACTCCGAGGCTTCCTCTCGGGTCAGCCCGTTGTCCATCGCCTTGTTGAGGTGGAACGGCAACTGGGCCACCTGCCCCGCTGCAACCAACGCGCTCACGGTGACCAGGCTTCGGTCGCGTGGCTGCAAGGCCGGGCGTAACCAAAGGTCGCGAAAGACCACGGCGGCCGTGTAGTGCACGACGGCGGGCGACACCGCTTCGGCGTTCGCCGCCACGGCAGTGGCCCGCTTCGCCTCCGCCGCCTCGTCGAGTGGCAGTAACTCCATGGTGGCGGGCGGCAAGGCGTCTGCCGTCACGCCACGCGCGGCAAACACTTCGTGGGCCGCGCGCGCGGCTTCTAGGGCGTTCGGCCAACCCGCATAGAAAGCCAGGTGCGTAATGACCTCCGACAGTTCCGCCGGCGTCACTCCATGGTCGAGGGCGCGGGCGAATTGCGTCGGCATCTCGCCAGTCTGTCGGCGGGCCACCAAGGCGGCAAGGGTGCCGAGGCTACGGTCGCGCGCTTCCAGGCCTGGACGCGTCCAGGCTTCGTCGAGCACCTCCGTCGAATAGCGCGCCAGCGCCGGAGACACCGCTTCAAGGTGCTTACGATCGGCAGCGCCGATGGCAGTCGTCGAAGTCATACCGACGATCCTCCGTCGTTCGCCACCGGGGCAAGGAACACGTCGTCGGTGACCGGCTCGAGCCAGTTGACGTTGCTTCCGTCGAGCGACTCGGTGACGGCGTAATGGGACATGGCGGTCGTGTCGGTCGCGCCGTGCCAGTGCCGCAGATGGCAGCTGCAGGACACGATGTCGCCGGCGCGGATCTCCTGCTTGGGACCACCCTCGCACTGCGTCCAGCCCTTGCCGGAAACCACGATGAGCAGCTGGCCCAGCGGATGGGTATGCCAATGGCTCCGGGCGCCGGGTTCGAAGGTGACCAGGCCCACGCCGGCGCGTCCGGGGGCATTTGCCTGCACGATCGAGTCGATGCGCACCGCGCCCGTGAAGGAGGTGGCGGGACCCTGGATGGCGGCCTTGGCGCCGTTTCGGATGATGTGTTGCATGGCGGCCTCGCTCGACGAAAGAAGGACACCACAACGATAGTCGCCGTCCGGCTGATGAATAAGACCCCGTTTACTTGAAGCTCTTGTGAGGTAGCCTCAGCAATCTCGCCCGGAGCCTCTCTCATGGCCGCCCCGAACCTCAACGACCTTGCCGCCTTCGTTGCCGTGGCTCGCGCGCGCAGCTTTACCCGAGCCGCGGCCCAGCTAGGAGTTACCCCGTCCGCGCTGAGCCACACCCTGCGGGGCCTCGAACAGCGCCTCGGCGTGCGGTTGCTGGCACGCACCACCCGATCGGTCACGCCGACGGAAGCCGGCGAGCGGCTGCTCCTGGGTTTGGGTCCGTTGTTCGAGGACATCGATGCACAGCTGGCTGCGCTGGGCGAGCTGCGCGACCGGCCCAGCGGCATGGTTCGCCTCACGGCCGACGAGCATGCGCAAGATGCCGTGCTATGGCCGGCGTTACGCCGGGTGCTGCCCAGCTACCCCGATGTCCACGTGGAAATCGTCACCGACTACGGCCTGACCGACATCGTCGCCGAGCGGTTCGACGCCGGCGTACGTTTCGGCGGCATCGTGGCGAAGGACATGATCGCCCTGCCCATCGGCCCACCGATGCGCATGGCCGTCGTCGGCTCTCCTGCATACCTGGCCCAACGAGGCACGCCCACCCGTCCGCAAGACCTGATCGAGCACGCGTGCATCAACCTCCGCCTGCCGACCCATGGCGGCCTGTATGCCTGGGAATTCGAACAGGATGGCAAGGAGATGCGGGTGCGCGTCGACGGGCAGCTGATCTTCAACAGCATCCGTCCCATGCTGCAGGCGGCACTCGACGGATTCGGGTTGGCTTATCTCACGACTCAGCAGGTGCAGCCATGGGTCGAATCGGGCGCGCTGGTTTCAGTGCTGGAGGCGTGGCTGCCGCCGTTCGACGGGTATCACCTTTATTACCCTAGCCGGCGGCAATTGAGTCCGGCGTTCAGGGTGGTAGTAGAGGCTTTGCGTTTCACCAGGTGAATCAGATCAGGCGCGAGCTGCTGTTGACCGCCGGAGCATACGCATCGAAGCACATGGCGATATTCCGTAACAGCAAGCGCCCTTTAGCACCCACGTCGATGCGACCGTCCGTCAGCATCACCAGGCCATCGTCGGCGAAGGTCTCCGGTCACGAGAGACCGTCGAGGATGCGCGGGATATGCCCAAGCGTCTCGCGCGCCAGGAAACCAAGGCGCCCGACGTGCCGTGCCGCCATCCTGCCGGCCCTGCCATGGACGGCGACCGCCCATACGGACGCCTGGACCAGATCGGCGCCGCGCGCGAGCAGACCGGTGAGGATACCGGCAAGTACATCGCCCGAACCCGAGGTGCCAAGACCCGGCGCATCGACCTCATGAACCCACAGGCGTCCATCGGGCGCCGCAATCCACGTCGTCGGTCCCTTGAGCACGACGACGGCTTCGAAGTGGGCCGCCGCGTCAATGGCTATGTCGGCCGGACGCCGACTCACCTCTTCGGGACGCAGGCCGAGGAGGTCGGCCATTTCCGGAATATGAGGGGTAATGACCAGCCGGCCCGCAGCCGGCCGTAACGCGTCCTCATGAAGGCTGCCGGCGTCGGCAACCAGTAAGGGCGCGGCACGAGCAATCTGGAAAGAGGCCGGGGACGCGCCGGTCGCCATACCCGGTCCAACAAGCACCGCACCCGCCTGCCGCACCAGCTCGACCATGCCGGCCTCAAGCGCGCCAAGTTCTCCATCCTCGCCAACCTCTACCCCTGTAACGCCAGCCTCAGGCATGGCCAGGCCGGTCTGGAGCGCCCACGGTGCCCCGGTCATAAGCATCAGTTTTCCGGCACCCGCCCGGAGTGCGGCCTCGCCCGACAACAGGGGCGCACCGGGCACCTGGCGGGAGCCGCCCACCACGATGATCCGGCCCCGGTCCTCCTTGCTGGTTCCGGGCCCGGGAAGTGGCCATCCACGGAGCAGCGAGCGTGTGACACGGATGCCCTCCATCATCGTGGCCCCGCCGGTACATCGCTCTCCGTCGTGACATCCACTGCTTCCAGAGTCGGAGGCACGAACCGGCCATGACGGAGGGTGAATGTCACGGGCGGGCCTTTTTGGACGTCGTACTCGGCATAGCCGCAGTTGGGGAAGTCGCCTTCGGCGTCGATCGCGAGGATGTCGTCTTCGCGCATGTTTTCCAGAAGGTAGCGGAAGCAGTTGACGATGACCTGATGGCCAACGACCAGGACCCGGCAGTCCGGCTTGGTCAGCCGGATGCCGTCAATGACGCTGCGAAGGCGGAGAATGACATCACACCAACTCTCCCCGCCTGGGGGACGGAAGTAGAACTTGCCGACCATCGAGCGCTGCGCAGCGAGCTCCGGGTATTTGTTCTCGATGCCCTTCCGGGTATAGCGGTCGAGGATGCCGAATTCCTTTTCCCGCAACCGCTCGTCGACCTCGATAGCTGCATCGGCCATACCGAGCCGATTTGCGAGGATGGCCGCCGTCTCGTGAGCGCGGACAAACGGTGAGGACAGGATGGTGTCCGGACGGACACTATCGGGCAAGGCTGCAAGCCACTCTCCCAAGGCGTCGGCCTGCGCCTTGCCCAGGGGCGACAGCGGTGTGTCGGCGTCCCGGTTGTTGAGGGCAATGAGATCCTCACCATGCGCCTCGGCGTGGTCGCGAAGTACATTGCCGGCGCTCTGCCCGTGCCGGACAACGTAGAGCTTGCCGTGGATCTCTGGTGATTTCGCCATCGATGCCTCCACTGTTTGGTGGAGGATTGCGGGTGCGGTGTGAAGTCTGTGTTCGGCATCGGGTGGCATGCGCCGACGCATTGATGACGGTCAGGTGAGGCCGGACGGTAGGCCGGGATGGATTCCGCCATCGCATCGGATGGCGTCCACCGCCTCCTTGGGCCTGCTGACTTCCCGGCTGCCAGATACGGTTGCATCAGGGTCCAGACCCGGTACGTCATCGTCGTTTCATCAGAGCTAACGAGCGCGGCGCCGGAACAGAATCTCCCGCTATCTCGAACTCAATTGTCGAGACCTTGTTTCTGTCGTCAACGACGCCGGGAGGAGCTGAGTCGCACGCGGCCAAGGAGGTGATCGATAGAACACAGAGAAATGCCGCTTGCAAAGACTGCCTTGTCGTCATGCCTTTACCCCCGGTGGATAGTGACACGTGCGAAGCCTGCCGTGCGTGGAGGCCTGTAGCCAGTGAGTGCGCAGACGACAGACACACGGCGTCGCTGCCCCGCCAGTTAGCCGCCTCAAAACCGCCATCCGCGACCCCTAGCTTGCAGGTCTGCCGAGGACGCGCACCTGCTCGACGGCGCTCGTCGCTCAAACACATCGTCATGCCGCCGCGTGACACCATAGAGGGAGGTCATATCGATGGACCAGCACGATCGTACGCGCCGCTACCGCACGCGCTCATGGGCGCAACCGAGCTTCCTGTTCCTGGGCGTGCTGTTTGTCACGTCCGTGCAGGCAGTGCCGCACTTCGTCACTTTCATCAACGATTCGGACCGGACGGTGACGTCCATCGAGGCCGCTTCCTCAGGGATACACCGTTGGCATGCCCTTGATCTAGGTGGCCCATTGATCGGTGGAAGAAGCGGCCAGGCCGCCGTCCGTTTCGGTGACACAGAGGCATGCAAGGAAGACCTCTCGGTCACTTACCGCGGGATGGCGCCATTGACGATCACCGGGTTCGACGTCTGCCGCACCAAGCGCCTTTACTTAGGAAAGGCTCTGGCGAAAGCCATGCTCCACCCCATTCGGGGCCTCTGATCTTTGTGACGCACAACTGACATTCGCTAGGAGTAACTGCAACCGTAGATCCAAAGATTTCCGGCCGGGTCATGCCGACGGAAACCGCACGTATGCGGAACAACCCGATGCATTACATGCCCTGACATAATATGTTCCCATCAGGTAGCTTGTCGTGCCACTTTGCAACGTATATGAATTAGTTGTCCCGCTGTATACGGTCGTGGTGCCACTCAGGACTTCGTATCGCGTCGCCCCGGTCACCGTACCCCAGACGCCAAGGAAGCGGTAGATGTTTGGACTAGCTGTTGTCTTGATGGTCTGGACGCCCGACGGTGCCGGTGGCGCGAGGGCCACCGTAACGGTCGCCGTACCACTGAACGGTCCACACCCACCCGCGTTGCAGCCTTGAACGTGGTAGCCGTATGATCCATTTCCCTTGCCGCATATGGCAAGCGTTCCGGACCCGTTGTTGGCGACACTGGTCCAGCCCCCACCGTTAAACTGCTCCTGCATCGAGTAGGAGGTCGCCCCTGCGACCCCACCCCACGTCACGTTGTAGCAGCCGTTCGAACTCGTCGCGGGCACGGAAATCGACGGCGCTTGCGACGGCGGGATGGTGACGACCGTGCCGGCACTTGGGCTGTTCTGACCGCATATCGTGCCATTCGTGCTGTTACAACCCCGGACCCTAAACCAGTACGTTCCGCTCGCACCAAACGACTGGGTCGTGGACGTGGCCGCACCGATCCATACGTCACTGAAGTTTGCGTTGTCGGTGCTCCGCTGCAGGACATATTGTTGTGCGTAAGTTACACCGGGCCAGCTGATGGCTACAGAACCGGTGCTCGGGTTTTGCACAGCGATGGATGCCGGCGCACCAGGCGTATGCCACAACGAGACGGTGCTGCTTTGTGTGGCGACACTGCAACCATTCGCGTTGCATGCCTTGACCCTGTAGGCATACGTGCCGTCGCCGACCGATCCGAAACTTCCGCTTGTCGCGCTTCCCGAATAGACCTGTGGCCAGTTTTCACCGTTATGCGAACGTTCCACGGTGTAGGAGGTCGTATTGGGACTCGCGGACCACGAAACGTTCAACGTCGACAAATCGCCTGAAATGGTTGCGGTCACCGTGGACGGTGCCAATGGTGCCGAAACCGAAGGCGGCATCGCGTAGGTCCCCGACGCGCCGAGAAGCAGATTGGCACTCCCGACGGGTGAGATCCCATGGACATACAGGGTCTTGCCGCCAAACGCGATTCGGTCGGCATCGGTAAAACCAATCGAGAACCGATACGCAGACCCGGCAGCGTGGCACTGGGCCTGAAGTTCAGCCTGCCGTTCCGCATTCGCCACGTTGGCGTGATAAGCGCCTACGAAGGTTCCAGTGCCTGCCGGCCCGCCTGCATAGACGTGGACATCAATCGATGCGGGAATACCTGTCGCGCAAGCCCAACCGGTGAGCACGGCGTTGACACCGGATGTGATGGCATCAACCGAACCGATAATGGCGGATGCCGACCCTCGCGAACTCGCAATCAGGCGCGAACCGAGGTAGACATAGTTGGTCGCCTGGGTCGTTCCCGCATCGTACTGCCACAGGAGCTGACCTGCCGCGTTGTAGGCATAGTACGTGGTGGCGCCCCCCGCAACGACGCGCTTAACTCGCCGTCCCGCCGCGTCATAGACATACGACTCCTTCCCCTGGATGGATGTAAGGCGATCGGCGCCGTCGAAAACCAGGGTTGATGTGTCGCGCGCGGTCGTGTTGCCCCGCTCGTCATAACCGAAGGTGTGAAGTTGCGACCCGTCGGGTGCGACGATTGACGCCAGACGGTTAGCTACGTCGAAGTTGTAGATGCTTTTTGCGGTGCCGCGTGTAACTGACCGTATGTTGTTGAGCGAGTCGTACTCGTACTGCTCTGTGCCCCAGGCGTTGCTGGCAGTCGCCGTCGAGAGGCGGTTCAGTCCGTCATACGTGAACACCTTCGTTCTGCGAGTCGAGCCTGACTGATCAATGGTTCCCAAGACGTTGCCGTTGCCATCGTAGCTGTAATCCTCGCTGATGGCGGGCACGCCTGCACGGCCGAAGGTGAAGTTCCGGAGCTGCTTCCGGTCGTTCTGGGAAGCAAGGTACGTCGCACCGCTGCCGAGGCCGAACGACGCCACCTCGCCATTCGGCGCGTAGCTCACCGCGCTGGCGTATGGGCCGGCGGCCGTCGGCCGGCCCAGGGCGTCCGGCGCGTAAGCGACCTCCTCACCATCCGGATAGGTCACTTTGCTCAAAGCACCATTGGCGTCATAGGCATACCGTATTGTCCAGACCCATCCGTCGACCGAAAGTTGTTCAGTGGTAAGCAGGCCGTGCCGGTTCCGGCCGAATGTCCAACCCACCAGGCCCGATGTCGACTCGGACTGAATATTGCCCTGCTTGTCGTAGACCAGTGAACTCGAGTCGGTAACCCCCGGATAGATGCTGGTTGTGACCCGCCCGAGCTCGTCGTACTGGTGCGTGGTCCTTGCAGAGGCCGGAACCTGCTCGAGGCCGCAGCCACTTCCCGTGATGGAAACACCCGATGCACTCCAGTCGACGTTCCCCTCAGCGTCATACGCTACGACGTTGCTGCCTACCTCCGGCGACTGGGTACGGCATACACGGTGGTTCGCGTCGTAATAAATGTCCTTTCGGATGCCACCCTGGGAAATCCACCGCGGCTGGCCGTAGGTGTCGCGCTTAATGAGTTGCGTTACGCCCTCCGGGGCATCAACCTCAACGGCATTCTCAAAGGACGGCTCTTCAAACGACTGGTAGGCCTTCGTGGTGGAGACAAGATTGGGGTCCGTCGATTTGACCCGGCCTCCGCCAAGGTACGCATGAGTAGTCGTGTATTCGGCATTCCCGGCCCGCTCCCTGGTGGCCGTGACCCGCCCGAGGACGTCATAGTCGGTATATACGCCGTCGGTGAACCCGGATACGTCGTGTGCACCGTCGAGCGCGTTGGCTCGGAAGGTTGTGCGGCCCTTCCAGTCATACCGCGTCGCAGTCGACGCAAACAGGCCCCCATCCGAGGTCCGGTAGGTTTCGGTCAAAACCGGATGGAACATGGCGTCCAAGTAAGTCACCTGACTGCGGTCACCTTCATTCACTGTCTTGCGCCAGTGCCGGCCGCTGATGCCTCGCTCCGCCTCGTCG